>CAIYPC010000296.1 GCA_903927975.1 uncultured Bacteroidota bacterium
TTCTGCTTCTTCTTTTTTCTGTTGCTTTTCTACCTTAACACAAAGCAAGATGCTTATCTCGTACAACAGCATTAATGGAAGAGTGCAAATGATTTGGCTTAGCATATCTGGCGGCGTGATAATGCCAGCAACAATAAGCATAATAAGGATGGCATATTTGCGAACGCGCTTTAAATACGCTGAGCTCACTACTCCAATTTTAGCAAGAAAATACATTACTAAAGGAAGCTGGAATGCAAGCCCTGCGCCCAAAATAAGGGGTACGATGGTATTGAAATAGTTGCTAATCGTCCAGATATTTTCTATATTATCATCAATCTTGAAATTTGCAAAAAAGTGGATGGTGTAAGGTGCAATCACAAAGTATCCAAATAGGACTCCAATAAAAAAAAGCAAAGACACCCAAAAAATAACACCTCTCGTGTTCTTTAATTCTTTTGGCGTGAGCGCGGGTTTTGCAAATTTCCAAAACTGCCAAAAGACATAGGGGAAGGCAAGAATAAAACCACCAATTAAGATGATGTTGAAATATACATCAAACTGCCCTGCGACCGAGGTGCTTTGCATCCTCACATGGATTTCGCTCATGCAAAGCTTGTTGCCCAGACCCAGCTTATGGCTTGTGTTGCATAAAAAACTATAAGTAGGAAATTCTGGATGCGTCGGTCCCATCAAAATCTTCTTAACGATAAAAGTATTATATATCGCCATTACAATAGCACCAATTGCCACCGCAACCGCTGATTTAAAAAGATGGCTTCTTAATACATCAAGATGCTCAATAAAAGACATCTCGCCTGTTGCCCGTTCCTTAAAATTTCTTCCGAATAGTTTCATGAAAATGTTGAATACATAGAGGCGTAAAAATATTGCAAATAAAAACAAAACCCCGCAGAAACTAATCGCGAGGTTTAATTACTCAATGAAGAGCAAAAAATTTAATTATTGATAGAAGAAGAACCAGATGAAACCTGCTTGTTTGATGAAGAGCTGTTGTTGTTTGGGCGATCATCACTTACATGATCTTCAATCTCCCTCTTCACGTTATCCTTAGCATCCTTAAATTCTCTGATGCCTTTTCCTAAACCACGCATTAATTCTGGAATTTTTTTGCCTCCAAATAACAAAAGCACTACCAATGCAATAAGTATGATGTGCGGACCGCTGAATAAATCTCCCATGGCTATTTGTTTTATTGTGGACGATAAAGGTAGAAACAAAAATCAATAACAAAAATACATTTAACAAGTTCAGGGTTTCCTGAAATAGTTTAAATATTAATGTCTTTTTTCCTTGATACGTGCATTCTTCCCGCTTCTTTCGCGTTGGAAATAAAGTTTTGCACGGCGAACGCGACCGACTTTATGCACCTGGATTGATTCAATATTTGGAGAGAACAAAGGGAAAGTTCTTTCTACACCTACGCCATCAGAAATTTTGCGCACCGTGAATGTAGCTGTTTGTGCGACTCCCTGACGTTTCAAAACGTCTCCTTTAAAGCCCTGGATACGTTCTTTGTTGCCCTCAACAATTTTATAGTTAACAGTGATGTTATCGCCTGCTTTAAATTTTGGAAATTCTTTCTTTCCAGTCAACTGCTCGTGTACAAATGCTACTGCTAAGTTCATAGCTTAATTTTTTAAGGACTGCAAAGTTAATACTGTAGGGGAGATTAACCAAATTTAAGATGAAAATAAGGAGAATAAGATTTAAGAAAAAAGGTACAAGGGACAAGGTCCAAGGGAGCAAGTGATAAGAAACAAGGCACAAATTTGAAGCCTTGTACCTTGTTTCTTATCACTTGTATCTTAATTATTACCTCGCCACATTCACCGTTCTTTTCTCTCTGATAACAGTAACTTTTATTTGACCGGGATATGTCATTTCTGTCTGAATCTTTTGGGCAATCTCAAAACTCAGCTTAGCACTGTCTCCATCGGTCACTTTATCAGCTTCAACGATTACACGCAATTCTCTCCCAGCCTGAATGGCGTAGGCTTTTTCAACGCCAGGATAAGCCATTGCCAGATTTTCCAAATCTTTAATGCGCTGGATATATTGCTGCATGATTTCTCTTCTTGCCCCTGGGCGTGCGCCGCTTATGGCATCACATGCCTGAACAACCGGAGAAATCACGTATTGCATTTCGACCTCATCATGATGAGCGCCAATGGCATTCACAACTGCAGGATTCTCACCATATTTTTCAGCAAGCTTCATTCCTAACAAAGCATGGCTCAATTCAGTTTCTTCGTCAGGCACTTTTCCAATATCATGCAATAAGCCTGCACGTTTTGCCAATTTCACATTCATTCCCAATTCGGCTGCCATAATACCGCAAAGGTTAGCCACCTCACGGCTGTGCATCAATAAATTCTGACCGTAAGATGAGCGGAATCTCATCTTACCAACAATTCTCACCAAATCTTTATGCAAACCATGGATGCCAAGTTCGATGACCGTGCGCTCACCGATTTCCATTATTTGTTCTTCTATCTGTTTACGGGTTTTTTCAACTATTTCTTCGATACGAGCAGGGTGTATGCGTCCGTCAGCAACCAATCTTTGCAATGACAGGCGAGCGATTTCGCGACGCAATGGATCAAATGAAGAAAGAACAATGGCTTCGGGCGTATCATCAACAATCAAATCAACACCAGTTGCAGCTTCAATGGCACGAATATTTCTCCCTTCACGACCAATTATCTGGCCTTTGATTTCATCGCTTTCCAGATTGAAAACAGTGATAGAATTTTCAATAGCTTGTTCTGCCGCGGTGCGCTGGATGCTTTGTATGATTATCTTTCTTGCTTCTTTATTTGCCTTTTGCTTGGCGTCTTCAATAATATCTTGTTGAAGCGCCAGTGCCTGGCTTTGAGCTTCATGTTTCAGGCTTTCTATTAGCTGGGCTTTAGCTTCTTCTGCGGTGAGTGCCGCAATTTTTTCAAGCCGGCGTATATGTTCTTCCTGATGTTTTTCAAGCTCAGTACGCTTAATACTTACCACTTCTATCTGCCTGTTCAGGTTTTCCTTAATGGCATCGTTTTCTTTGGTCTGTTTATCCAGGTTTTCAAGCTTCTGGTTAATGCTCTGCTCCTTTTGTCTTGCGCGGCTCTCAGTATCGTTCAGCTTGCGGTTTCTTTCCAGTATTTCTTTATCGTGTTCTGCCTTAAGCTGAACAAATTTTTCTTTAGCCTCAAGAAGCTTTTCTTTTTTTAAATTTTCTGCTGTTGTCTGAGCATCTGCCACCGTTTTCGCAGCTTGCTGTTCCGCATCTTCAATTTTTTTCTGTGTGTTTTTGGCGAATATCAGCTTGCCGATCAAAATGCCCACAGCAACCGCTACAACAGCAATGATAATATACATTGTATTGGAATCCATTAAATCTAGAGTTTAAAAAGTTTGCAATCGTAAAATTCTTCTCCAGGCTCATAAACGCATGGGAATGTGATAGCTGGCGAAGATACGGATTTTACCGAAAGGTTTTTAGATGTAAAAGCGGAATTATAGCACCTTGTCGAGCTGTAACTCCATTTTCGAAAGCGCCTCTTGTAAGGTTACATTTAGCCCTGAGCTGTTTGAGGATGGCGATTGGGTAGCAAACCATAGCAAGACCATAGCGACATAGTCCTGCATATCCTTGCCTGCGAACTGGGTTTTGAATTCTAATATTTTATCGTTAATGAGTTTCAATGTCTTTCGCACCTCCTGCTCATCGGCTGAATCAATCTTTATACGATACGTCCGGTCCCCCAGAACAATATTTACAGGAATTAATTCTTGCATAATAGAAATAGTTTTTTTAAATTTATCAACACATTGTCCACAATTCCTTATCCTCCTCCCTTGAGACACTTCGAAGTTAAGATACTTAGCAATTATATATAAATAGAGTTTTCATAATTTTTTCGCTTAAATATTAAACCCAAACAATGCTACTAAAAATGAAGTCGATGGTCTTTATTGACCGCTTGACATTTGAGCTTGACCAACCACAAAAATGCTTGCTTAAAGCTGTTCTAAAAGATGAAAAAGGAAGTGTGTGCAGTGCTTTAGAAACCGAGGCAGAAAAAAATCAGCTTGTTTTTATTTGGAACGGTCTTAATGATTTGCCTTATGGTGTTTACACACTTGAAGTTTCGAGAGGGAATGATGAAATGAAAACAAAATTGGTGAAGCGTGTTTGATTTTTACTCATTAAGAAGCGTGATACATTTATCAATTTCCTTCACGTATTGATTCAGCCTTCTTTCAAGTCCCTTTTTCTCTTCTGCGTTCATTTCGCCTTTTGAAGACTTTAATATTTCAACCTGTTGCTGCAACTGCTCGGCATGCTCAGATTTTGTATTGTGATGGCTTTTCTCCTGATGTAATTCTAGTTTCAATTTAGTGTTCTCTTTTTGCAATAGCTGATGCTGTTGAACCAACTGTTGCAACTTGCTCTGGAGGCGTTTTATTTGCTCTTCAATTTCGGGCATAAACAATTTTTTTCATCAGCAATATATTACAAAATATTTACTGAAAATTTTATGAGCTATTAATGTTAATAAATATTATTTTCTTATCTCCGCATTCAATTCTTTTTCCAAAGCCTTCATTACTTTATTCATCATCCCATCAACTTCATTATCAGTAAGCGTTTTTTCATCATCAAGAAAAGAGAAGCTAATGGCAAGAGATTTTTTATTTGTGCCGAGCTTTTCGCTCTCAAAAATATCGAAGAGCTGTGTTTGCTGAAGTTTATCGAGCTTTATCTTTTGAACAGCTTTTTCTACTTCTTCAA
>CAIYPC010000297.1 GCA_903927975.1 uncultured Bacteroidota bacterium
AAAATAAGTTATGAACAAATTGTGAAAAACATGCGAAACTTGCTTCTGCAAAGGGTTTTCAGACGATTGTCACATTATATTTTTTCAAGCTCATGCCTTGTAAATGCTGATTCTGCTGCATCTCCTGTGTTCAATGTGGAGTCTGGCTCAAATAACATTACATGCACTTCATTTTCCGCCACAGGTTTGTGCTCTGTGCCTTTTGGGATGATGATGAAATCACCTTCTTTCAATACAATTGTTTCTTCGCGAAGCTCCATATTGAATTGCCCGGTGATTACTAAAAACATTTCATCTTCATGATCATGCTTGTGCCAAACAAATTCTCCTTTAAACTTTACAAGTTTTACAAGCTGACCATTCAATTTGCCAGCTATTCTCGGGTTCCAGTAATCATTAAAAAGGCTAAGCTTTTGGCTGATGTTTATTTTTTCAAGCTTCATGGTAATGTGTTTAAATATTATGCGACCAATTCGTTTTGCTAAATCAACCTAAATTTACCATCATTCTATTTTTTAAATCATAAAATATCAGCGCTTGCAAATTCAATCTAAACTGCCGAACGTAGGTACTACCATTTTTACGGTAATGAGTGGGCTCGCCTCAGAGCTCAATGCAGTAAATCTCGGTCAGGGTTTTCCTGATTATAATATGAATGAAGAATTGATTTCGCTGGTAAATGAAGCCATGCAAAAAGGCTTTAACCAATACGTTCCGATGCAAGGCTATATGCCATTGCGCGAATCCATTGCAGAAAAAATTTCTTTTTTATATAGTGCTAACGTTAATGCACAAACGCAAATCACCATAACACCGGGCGGCACTTATGCTATTTATACTGCGCTTACCACGGTGCTGCAGCCCGGCGACGAAGTGATTGTTTTTGAACCTGCTTATGATAGCTATATTCCAAACATTGAAGTGAACGGAGCAGTGCCTGTTTTGATTGATTTAAAATTTCCTGATTATAGCATTGATTGGGAAAAGGTGAAACAAAAGATTACGGCAAGAACAAGAATGATAATGCTCAATTCGCCACATAACCCAACTGGAGCGGTTTTGAGGGAAAGCGATATTAATGAATTGAGAAAAATTGTGAAGGACACGAACATCATTATTGTTTCAGATGAAGTGTATGAACATTTGATTTTTGATAATATCCCACATCAATCAATTCTTCGATATCCTGATTTAATGGAGCGCAGCTTTGTATGTTTTTCATTTGGCAAAGTATATCATTGCACCGGTTGGAAACTTGGTTACTGCGTCACGTCGCCAGAATTGATGGTTGAATTCAGGAAGGTGCACCAGTTCAATTGCTTTAGCTGCAATTCTCCTGCGCAGGTTGGGCTCGCCTCTTTTTTAAAAAATAAAGAATCGTATCTGTCCTTGCCAGCATTTATGCAGAAGAAGAGAGATTATTTTCAGGAGCTGATGAAGGAAACAAAATTCACGCCGTTGCCAAGTTATGGAAGTTATTTTCAGATTTATAAATATGATCAAATCAGTGATGAGAGCGATAAAGATTTTGCGATAAGGATTACGAAAGAATATGGAGTAGCGACTATTCCTGTCTCCGCATTTTATCAATCAGGTGCTGATAATAAAGCAGTGCGTTTTTGTTTTGCGAAGAAAGAAGAGACTTTGAAATTGGCGGTTGAAAGATTAATGAAGATAAAATAGATAGTCGTCAATCTGCATTATCCACTATTCACCATTCACGACTTGTTGTTTTATATTTGACAAAAATCACAAACCAATACTGACATGAGGAAACAAATCTTATTGCTCATCATTTTATTTTTTTCTATCAACAATTTAAAATCACAAGTACTTTCGCTTCGTGAACAGGCGCGAGTGGTTGATGAACTTCTCGCTGAAAGACTTGATAGTTTGTTGCCCATATTGATGGAGAAAAATAATATTGATATGTGGGTTGTTGTTTCGCGGGAATACAATGAAGATCCTATTATTAAAACAATGTTGCCCGCAACATGGCTCTCAGCAAGACGAAGAACGATTTTGGTTTTTTATAATAATCCTGCAAAAAAGCAATTTGAAAAATTAGCCATCGCACGTTATGATGTTGGCGAAAGTATTAAAGCGTCGTGGGATATGCAAAAATTCCCAAATCAATGGGATGCGCTGATTGACATTATTACCAAAAGAAACCCGCAAAAAATAGCGTTGGATTATTCTACTGATTTTGCGCATGCTGATGGTATCGATCACACAGAGTATATGGAGCTGCTGCAACATTTATCAGCATCACAAAAACCCAAAGTAGTTTCTGCAGAAAAATTAGCAATTGCTTGGCTAGAAACAAGAACAGAAAGGGAAATGCAGATTTATCCGCAACTGATCGAAATGACTCATCGTGTTATTGAAGAAGGATTTTCAGAAAGAGTAATAACGCCAGGAATCACAACTACCGAAGATGTGGTATGGTGGTTCCGCCAAAAATTAAATGATATGGGATTGGGCACATGGTTCCATCCTTCTGTTTCTATTCAAAGAAATGACCCGCAAAATTTTGATCACTTGCGCAGCTTTTCGAGCAGACCGAAAGATGATGTGATTATTCCTGGAGATTTATTGCACGTTGATTTTGGCATCACTTATTTGCGGTTGAATACTGACATACAAGAGCATGCTTATATATTAAAGCCTTTAGAAACTTCAGCGCCTGAAAGCATTAAAAAAGCTTTTGCAAAAGCAAACCGTTTGCAGGAAATTCTTACTTCGCAATTCAAAGAAGGCAAAACAGGAAATCAGATTTTGGCTGATGCATTGGCGCAGGCAAAACAAGAAGGGATTGAACCTTCAATATATACTCATCCATTGGGATATCACGGTCATGCTGCGGGGCCAACCATTGGTTTGTGGGATCAGCAAAACGGTGTTCCCGGAAGCGGTGATTTTCCGATGCATTATCACACAGCTTATTCCATTGAACTGAATGCTGCTTCTGAAATTCCTGAATGGAAAAAGAAAATCAGGATCATGCTGGAAGAAGATGGTTATTTTGATGAAACAGGGTTTCGTTTTATCAGCGGAAGGCAAAAAGAAATTTATCTCATACCGAGAGTGAAAGCAAATATTGGGAATTAGAAGAGTGGGTTTAGGCATCTGACGGCTGTAAACGTATCACGAATTAATAAAGACTGGCAAAGCCGTCTGATGCCTTTGCAACCGGCAATTATAAAATCATTTAAAGCTGAAATTTTTCTTATGAATAAAATTGATACAATCGTTTTTGATTTAGGTGGAGTTCTGATTGATTGGAACCCGGATTATGTGTTTAAAAAAATATTTTCTACGGATGAAGAGATGCGCTGGTTCTATAATAATATTTGTACAGCAGACTGGAACGAAGAACAGGACGCTGGTAAAAGTTTACAAGAGGCAACAGAAGAACGGGTAAAAAAATTTCCTGAGCATGAAACAAACATCAGAATGTATTATGGGCGTTGGGAAGAAATGCTCGGAGGTCCTATTCATGAAACGGTTGAAGTTTTTAGACACCTGAAACATAAAACAGATTATAAACTTTACGCATTAACAAATTGGAGCGCAGAAACATTTCCGGTTGCCCTTGACCGCTATGAATTTTTACATTGGTTTCATGGAAGGCTTGTTTCGGGCGAAGAGAAAACAAGAAAGCCTTTTAAAGATATTTATGAATTGCTGATTAACCGTTTCAATATTGATCCCACACGTGCGGTTTATATTGATGACAATGCCCGCAATCTTTTTCCAGCAAAAGAACTTGGGTTTCAGGTTATCCATTTTCAATCGCCACAGCAATTCAAAAAAGAGTTGACGGAAATATTAGGAGAAGAAGTTTGAGGAGTTTCTCGCAAAGGCGCAACGACGCGACGAGTTGATTAAGTTATTGGTTGAAAAATTGAAGCTAAAGGTCGAGATTCACGCTAAACCTTCAAGGTTTTTCAGACTCCTTGCTTTTTAATGGATCATTTTGAGGCAAAAGAAAACTCATAGTTCATCTTCAAGTACTCTACGGTTCTCTGTTACCTCCGCGGCTCTCTGTGTCCAATCATCATTTCAATAATTGATACGCTATCAAGCTCATCACATAAGCCAACCCTGTCATGTAAACCAATTGAATTGCAGGCCATTTCCACGATCTGGTTTCTCTTCTCACCACGGCAAGCGTGCTCATGCACTGCATAGCGAGCATATAAAAAATCATTAATGACACGCCTGTTGCTAATGTGTAAACTTTGGTGCCATCTTCTTTTCTCGCTGCATCCATACGCTGACGCAGCGTTTGTTTATCGGCATCTTTACCGCCTTCCACACTATAAAGAGTTGCCATCGTTCCTACAAAAACTTCTCTTGCCGCAAAAGATGTGATAAGCGCAATGCCGATTTTCCAATCGTAGCCAAGTGGTTTTATAACAGGCTCAATAAATTTTCCAAGATTTCCTGCATAAGAATTCTGAAGCAGCGCAGCTCGTTTTTGTTGTTCTATTTCCTTTGCTTGTTGTGGATTTTGTTGTGCCTGCAACTCGTATTGTTGCGCAACAGCGCTCATTTTTTCCTTCGGTCCAAATGTGCTGAGCACCCATAATATTAGACTGATGACGATGATTACTTTACCAGCATCGGTAACAAATATTTTTGCTTTGTTCAACATGGTGGTCAGAATATTTCCCCAGCGTGGTGCGCGGTAAACGGGCAACTCAAGAATGAAAAAACTTTTTTCTGTTAGCTTGATGAAATGTTTCGCAACATAAGAAACAATGAGCGCCATCACAAAACCCATCAGGTAAAGCCCCATCATTACCAATCCTTGCAAACCAATAAAACCGAACAGCAAATTTTTTGGGACAACCAATGAAATCAATATTGTGTAAACAGGAAGCCTTGCGCTACAGCTCATCAACGGCGTAATGAGAATGGTGAGTAATCTTTCTTTTTTGTTCTCAATATTTCTTGCGCTCATGATAGCAGGTACGGCACATGCAAAGCCGCTGATCATTGGCATCACGCTTTTCCCGTTCAGCCCAACTTTACGCATAAGCTTGTCCGTTAGAAAGCTGATGCGTGCCATGTAACCAGTATCTTCTAGCACCGTGATAAGACCAAATAAAATCATGATTTGCGGAACAAAAACCAAAATGCCACTCAAACCCGCGAGCAATCCATTTATTAAAATGTTGCTGAACCAACCTTGGGGAATCAAACTTGACAGCCAACTGCTGAAATGAGAAAATGTCCAATCAATGCCATCCATTGGAAATTGTGCCAGCCAGAAAACACTTTGGAACAATAAAAAGAGCACAACGAAAAGAATGATATAGCCCCATGTCCTGTGCAATAAAATGCCGTCCAGTTTTTCAGTGAACAATGTTTTTTGCAAGGGGTCTGGTTCCGATACAGTATGCTCCATAATCTGCTTGATGCGAGCATATCGTTGCATAATCTCATCTGCCTGAACTCTTGTATGGTTAAAAGCATTTGCAGACTCGATTCCTTCTATACTATCATGAACATTTTTTGCAAAAGCAAAATTTTCATGATTGATGAGATAATGGATCGCAGTATAATCGCTGATATCAGGAAAAATATTTTTTACATTATTAACTGCTGAAACTGCAAGCGACTTATTCTGAATAAAATCTCTTAATGGAATTTGATAAAGCTGCTGTGCAGTTTGTGCAATGATTTTTTTTAATTCAGGAATGCCTTTGTTTTTTCTGGGGTTCACTGAAACAATTGGTACACCAAGCTCACGTTCCAATCCCGCCACATCAATCTCAATGCCTTTCTTTTTGGCGATATCCATCATCGTCAGCGCAATCACCACGGGGATTTTCAGATCAATAATCTGCGAAGAAAAAAGCAGGTTGCGTTTTAGATTACTTGCATCAACAAGCAGCACCACCATATCTGGTTTCACGTCCTTATCTTGTCCCAACAATACTTTATAAGTAACCCATTCATCAGCGCGTTTTGGATAAAGGCTATAGGTGCCAGGCAGATCGATAATATTTGCGGCAGGTCCTTGCGACAGTTGTGCGCTGCCCGTTTTTTTATCGACTGTAACGCCTGGAAAATTTCCAACTTTTTGGTTAAGTCCAGTCAATGAGTTGAACAGCGAGCTCTTTCCGCTGTTCGGGTTGCCGACTAAAGCAATATGTATCGTGTTTTTTTTCAAAATTGTATAGCCTGCAAAAGTAAGATGTAATAAAGAATAGGGCTTACGAAATCGGGAAGCTATTGTCAATTGCCTTTTTGGAACAATTAAACTGATTTGCTGCTATATAAAAATTGTGAAACTATTTCTTGTGCACCAGCAATTTCCCATCTTCATAAAAAGGCAGCACATTGGCAACGTCAGCAGTGAGGCAATATTGAATGTCTTTTTCTAAGCCATAATTCGAAAGCCTCAGATAGTGCGATGCATTTTTTTGTTTGATGAATTCAAACAGATTTTCATTTGCATCATTATAAATTGTTTCTGCTATCTGTGAAGAATCGCAGTTGATAGAGAAATTATTTTTTACGCGATTGATAACAGCCCCTGCGAAGAGCATGTCTTCTATATTCACTTTGTCTTTCCATGCGGCGCAGCCGAGAAGCACATTTTGATTTTGCGAAAGAAGATAATCACAAACAGCTCCAAGATTAGGAAATGAACCTGTAATAATACTTCCAGCTCCTTTATCGAGCGCCATGTGCAGCAACTTGGTTCCATTGGTTGTTGTAAGGACTAAAGTTTTGCCCGCAATAAATTCTTTTGGATATTCAAAAGGTGAGTTGCCATATTTCAAGCCTTCCGCAATTTTTCCATCGCGCTCGCCTGCAGAAATACTCTCAATTTTTTTTCCAAGCGCAATGCATTTTGCAACACTATCAACTGGTATCACGCATTTAGCTCCGTTGTATAAAGCGGTTGCAATGGTAGATGTTGCGCGGAACACATCAATGATAACCACAACAGCATTGCTCACATCATAGAGATTCAGCAATGCAGGCGATAGACAAGTATGTAATAAGGGTTTTGAAATTGCCATGTTTTGCAAATGTAACAGATAGAAAATTATTGCAAAAAATGTACTAAAAATGAAGGGCTAAAATGAAGTTAATAATATGGATTTAGAAGGGTTGATTCTTGCTCCTTGTTATTTTACCGAGCTTCTTGCAAAACAAATCTCCACTTCTCAGATTCTGCATATTCCCTGATCATATTATTTCTATGCTCTAATAATTTTTTTAAGTAATTGGTGAGATATATTTTGCTGGCAACATTGCCGAGGCTTCCATAAGGGGCAGAGAAATTAAACAGATCAATCATTAAAGTTCCGTTCTGTACTTTTTTGAAATGATGTTCATGTTTCATGCTTTTGAAATCACCTTCAACCATTTCATCAGTGAATAAAATGGGTTTCTTCATTTCAGTAATCTTAACGCGCATCACTCTTGTCTTGAACAAATGTTTTGCTTTCCATGTAACTGTTTCCTGTAATTCAATTAATCCTGAAGTGGTGCCAGCAACAGCTTGCTCGTTGGTGTGCGCCATTGATTTTTTGTGAAGATCAATGCTTCTGCTAAGATCGAACACTCGTTAAATCGGGGCTGCTACAAATGTGGTGAGGTGAATGGATGGCATAGCTTTTAAATGGATAATGTTGGACGCTATTAATAAGAAAAAACCGTTCCAATTATCAACTAAACGGAAGTTTTACCACTTTAGCGTGCAATAATTTATCGCGCACTTTAATATAAATTTTTGTATCAATATTTGAAAACACCGTGCTAACATAACCCAGCCCAATTGCTTTGCCCAATGATGGGGATTGTGTGCCGGATGTTACTTTCCCAATGGTAGCGCCAGAGAAATCCTTGATTTCATAATCATGTCTTGGAATCCCTTTCTCGAGCATTTCAAAACCTACCAATTTCCTCTTAATGCCATTTGTTTTTTGTTCTTCCAAAATTGGTCTTGCAGTAAAATCTTTTGTGAATTTTGTGATCCACCCAAGCCCTGCTTCCAACGGAGAAGTGGTATCATCAATATCATTTCCATATAAGCAATAGCCCATTTCAAGTCTCAGCGTATCGCGTGCGCCAAGCCCAATTGGCTTGATGCCAGAGGCTTTGCCAGCTTCAAAAATCGCGTCCCATATTTTATCAGCGGCATCATCTTTGTCTTCAAAATAAATTTCTATTCCGCCTGCGCCGGTATAACCTGTTGCGCTTATCACTACATTATCTACTCCCGCAAATTTCCCTTTTGCAAATGTGTAGTATTTTAAATTTAGGATATCTATCTCCGTTAGTGACTGTAAAATTTTGGTTGCATTTGGTCCTTGAATAGCCAGCAGGCAAGTTTTGTCAGAAATATTGTGCATCTCTGCTTTGTGGGTGTTATGCTTGCTTATCCAGTTCCAATCTTTTTCAATATTTGAAGCATTTACAACGAGCATGTAAACATTATTCTCCTCAATGCAATACACAATCAGATCATCAACAATTCCGCAGGTATTATTAGTTAAGCAACTGTACTGTGCTTTACCAACAGTCAACTTTGATGCGTCGTTGCTGGTAACCCGTTGAATAAGTTCCAAAGCATGCGGACCTTTCAAAATAAACTCACCCATGTGGCTCACATCAAAAACACCAGCGTTGTTGCGCACTGCAGCATGTTCATCATTAATTCCACTATAGCTAATCGGCATATTATAACCAGCAAATTCAGCCATTTTTGCACCGAGCGCAATATGCTTTTGTGTGAACGGAGTTGATTTCATCAAAAAAACTTTTTTAATTATTACAAATGTAAGCGGTTATTATTTTTCAATCACAATAACCGGATATTCTCCAAAGCGTCCCATTTTTTCGGGATATTTTTTTTCCATTTTCCATATATAATTTATCAGTTTTCCGCCGCCCAATTTCTTATGAATATAAATATCTGAAAAATGTTTGTTGATGCTTCGCCAAACAAAAATTTTTATTTTTTTGTCAGGATTGTTTTTATAAAACCATTTTAGGGAATGAGAATAAAAATAAAGCTTATCCTTTTTAAAAATTCTTGCATACAATTTTCCTGCAAAATGCCTTGAAATTCTATACAATTGAAATGGTCCTAAAGCAATATTCATGAATAAAGAATGATAGAACCAATCATAAACAATAGCAATTTTTGTTGCAGGTTTTGCAATTCTTACCAATTCCTCCATGGCTTTTAACTGCAAATTTTTTTGAACATGAAAAAGCCCA
>CAIYPC010000298.1 GCA_903927975.1 uncultured Bacteroidota bacterium
GTGGTGATATAAAAAAAGGTTACGATTATTTGGTGACTGGCGATTACCTCAAAAGTGGTATCCCGCTCAATTATTTTAAGCTTGTCTATGGAAAAAATAATAGCAGCTTCTTAAAGCGAGATAGCCCGAACGTAAACATCAGTTACGAATACACGGCAGTGAAAGCGCCGAATGGAGAAATGGTTGTAGCGCCGAATTGTTTGCAATGTCACGCTCAGGTTTTTGATAATAAGCTAATCATTGGTCTTGGCAACTCTACCGTGGATTTTACAGGCGGGGAAAAATTGAATCCTCAAAACGCAGCAACTGCTGAAAGTTTTTTGCAGAAAGCTGATCCAAAAAAATATGAGGCTGCTGAGCCTTTTTTGAAAGTTGTGAAAGCCATCAGCGCACAATTACATACACAAGTGCGCGGCGTGAACGCTGCAGATCGCCTCGCAGCGTTGCTTGTAGCGCATCGTGATCCGCAAACTTTCAGGTGGAGCGAAAAACCAATGATGGATGTTCCTGATCAGGTAATTCCTTCTGATGTGCCTGCATGGTGGTTGCTAAAGAAAAAGCATGGCATGTTTTATAATGGATTTGGCAGAGGCGATTTTGGCAAATTCTTAATGGCATCCAATTTATTAACGGTGAATGATACCGCAGAGTCAGCGGAAGTGGACAAACATTTTAATGATGTGCTTGCATATTTGAATTCACTTCAACCGCCAAAATATCCGAAGCCAATCAATGTGCAGTTAGCAAAACAAGGCGGGATTTTGTATGTGAGAAATTGCGCGAGATGTCATGGTAACGGTGATGAATATCCAAATTTGTTGATACCGGAATCAAATATTCAAACAGATTCTTTTTTATATAAAAGCAATTATCAAAATCCACAGTTTGTTGAATGGTTCAATAATAGTTGGTTTGCAAAAGGCGATCATCCAGCAAGGCTGGAACCTTTCAATGGTTATATCGCTCCTCCGCTTGATGGCGTTTGGATTACTGCGCCATATTTTCATAATGGATCAGTGCCAACATTAGAAGCGGTTTTGAATAGCAAGCTTCGCCCTAGATATTGGTCGAGAGATTTTGATAATCTTGAATACGATTATGAAAAACCTGGTTGGAAATATGCAGTGCATGATAAACCAGAAGGCACTATGGTTTATAATACCGATTTGCCAGGTTATGGAAATTACGGTCATACTTTTGGAGACAACTTGACTGATAAAGAAAGAAAAGCGATTATTGAATATTTGAAGAGACTGTGATTTTATATTTTTATTTGATCTAAAGTTTGGGGAGCTGTTCGAGTATTGGGTTGTTCCATAGGAACAATTTATTATTTCTGCCCACGAAATGTTCCTACGGAACATCCTTCAAAAAGTTATATTAAGCTTGATAAATTAAATTCACGCTCTTATAGTTTTCATAACTATTCGTCTTCATTAATAAAATTTAAATTGCTAATAAATTTTAGTTGCAGATTCATCAAACCATAGGGTATAAAATTATTACAGATTGGTTTCTCTCAAAAAACCTCCAGCCATTTTCTTTTCAGGAAGAAACATGGCAACATATCATTGACGGTAAATCTGGGTTGGTCAATGCTCCAACCGGTTGCGGAAAAACATTTTCTGTTTTTTTAGGAGCTGTTATTGATTTCATTAATCATCATTCCAGCAATTATAAAAGCAAATCAAAAAATGGTTTGCAATTATTATGGATAACGCCGCTTCGTGCACTTGCAAAAGATATTGGTCGCGCCATGGAAGAGGTGATCCGCGAATTAGACATGAACTGGAAAATAGGTATTCGTAATGGCGACACAGAAATAAGCGAAAGGCAAAAACAAAAAAGGCAAATGCCCGAAGTGCTCATCATCACTCCAGAAAGTTTGCATTTATTATTAGCGCAAAAAGATTATGCTGAAATTTTTAAATCGCTAAAAATAATTGCTGTTGATGAATGGCATGAATTGCTTGGTAGCAAACGAGGCGTGCAGGTTGAATTGGCAATCTCAAGAATAGTTGGCAATTGGCAGTCGGCAATCGACAATCCGGCAGTCGAACAACTGCCAACTACCAACTGCCAACCCTCTCTCTGGGGCATCTCTGCAACCATCGGTAATCTTGATGAAGCAAAAGACGTATTGCTTTCTTCACTAAAAAACAAAGGCGAGATTGTAAAAGCTGCTATCAAAAAAAATATTGAAATAGAATCTATCATCCCTGATGAGATTGAAAATTATCCATGGTCGGGGCATCTTGGAATTAAGCTGATTCATAAAGTAATCCCAATCATTCATAAAAGCAGAACGACGCTCATCTTCATCAACACACGTGGAATGAGTGAGACATGGTATCAGCGATTATTAACTGCGTCACCAGATCTTGCGGGAGCACTTGCGTTGCACCACGGATCGATTGATATGGAATTGCGCACATGGGTGGAAGATGCGTTGCATGATGGAAAATTGAAAGTTGTTGTATGCACGGCAAGTTTGGATTTAGGAGTTGATTTTCGCCCAGTGGAAACGGTTATACAAGTTGGTTCACCAAAAGGTGTTGCGCGTTTTTTGCAACGGGCTGGAAGAAGCGGGCATCAACCGGGTGAAGTGAGCAAAATTTATTTTCTTCCAACACATTCATTAGAACTTGTTGAAGCTGCTGCGCTGAAAACCGCTATGCAA
>CAIYPC010000299.1 GCA_903927975.1 uncultured Bacteroidota bacterium
ATGTTTTTAACATAGTCAGCGTGACCGGGACAGTCAACGTGTGCGTAGTGACGGTTAATCGTCTGGTACTCAACGTGAGCTGTATTGATGGTGATACCCCTTTCTTTCTCTTCAGGAGCTGCATCAATTTCATCATATTTTTTTGCAGTCGCCATACCCTTAGAAGCTAAGATGGTGGTAATGGCTGCGGTCAAAGTTGTTTTACCATGGTCAATGTGTCCGATGGTACCAACGTTAACGTGGGGTTTGTCCCTCTTAAAGGTCTCTTTTGACATCGTTATCTGTTTTAAATTGTGTTTTAAATTTTAAGCTATCGGCTATTCGCTTTTAGCATTAATTACGCTATTTCTTTTCACTTTTTTATGCCGACCAATTCCTCACCAAAAACAACACTCGCATTTTCAAAAAAATGAGCCGTTGAGGAGAATCGAACTCACGACCTCTTCCTTACCAAGGAAGTGCTCTACCACTGAGCTACAACGGCATGCCCAGTTAAGAGTTTTCAGTTTTCAGTTTTCAGTTCGCAGTTGTGCTAACTGTAAACTGCCAACTGCTAACTGGCAGAGAGCGGAAGACGAGGCTCGAACTCGCTACCTATAGCTTGGAAGGCTATCGCTCTACCAAATGAGCTACTTCCGCAAATTTTAATTTGCCAATGTAAAAATTAGCAAATTCAACAATTAAAGAACTTCACTGACTTATGATCTACAATTTGCAAACTTCCACATTTGCAGATTGTGCAATTAAAATGAGTGGGCAAGGATGGATTCGAACCACCGAACTCGTAAGAGGACAGATTTACAGTCTGTTGCCGTTGGCCACTTGGCTACTTGCCCAGCAATTGAAATTTTCAGAGCCAGTGGAGGGATTCGAACCCCCGACCAGCTGATTACAAATCAGCTGCTCTGGCCAACTGAGCTACACTGGCTTCTTATCTTTCTATTTGCTTTTTAAGCACTCGCATTTCATGCAAGTCTTAAACACATCTATAAAAGAACCTTATCCCAAAAAACAAGTCACCTTTTTTTTTGGGAAGGCAAAGGTAAGTGAATTTGTTAAATGCAAAAATTTTGAAGAGTTTTTTTAATTTGAAATTTAAAGAATAACAAAATCGATTGCGGAATTGAAGTGGATGCAAATAAAAAAGGCCTCTTTAACAAAGAGGCCTGAAACATTTTAGCTATGCAGCTAACTTATCTTTTTTTCTTTTAATCTGATTTATTACTGATTCGAACGCATCGTCGAAAGATTCTTCGAATGCTTTGGAACAACATTTTGCAAAAAACTGGTGCTTGGGAACATGAACGCTTACTTCGGCAACCTTGTCTTTAATGTTGTGGATTACATTGTCAAGCTTGAGAAAAACGTCAACTTTGATAATTTGCCCGTGAAAGGTGTCGAGCTTTTTGATTTTTTTTGTTACGTACTCAACCAATTTAACGTCTGCATCAAAGTGCACTGCCTGAATTTTTACAGTCATAATCAATCGCGTTTTAAAGTGAAACAATAAATGAAAGAGCTTTTTGTAATTGAAGAAATACTATTGTAGGAGTTCAATTTAGCTGTACATTGAAATTACTATAGAAGGCGTGTTTTTCCAAATAAAATTGTGCAAAAAATTATTGTATAAAAAACAAATTTTTCTCAGAAAAAAATCATGCTTTAGGGTGTGCTTTCTTATAAACATCTTTTAGCTTTTCAATCGTGTTATGCGTGTACACTTGCGTTGAAGCAAGGCTTGAATGGCCAAGGAGTTCTTTCACGGAATTAAGCTCTGCGCCACTGTTTGTGAGGTGCGTTGCAAAAGTATGTCTAAGCACGTGAGGGCTTTTCTTATCGATGGTCGTTATTTCGCCAAGATATTTCTTTACGCACAGATAAACATATTTCTGATAAAGTTTTTTTCCCTTACTGTTTACTAATAAATAGGCTTCATCAAAATCCGCAAAATTTTTTCTTTTCTGCTCATAATATTGTTTTATCTGAGCAGACATTTGTGAACTAATTGGTATCACTCTTTCCTTATTGCCTTTTCCCAAAATTTTTATTGAGCGATTGCTGAAGTCGACCTGATTTTCTTTAATATTCACAAGCTCACTTAATCGCATTCCTGTGTTATAAAAGATCTCCATTAGCAACCTATCTGTTTGACCATTCCATGTGTCTGGAAATTCTACATGAGAAAACAGGGTGCCGATATGTTTTTGCTCAACAAAAACAGGAAGCCTTTTATTTATTTTGGGGCTGATTATATTGGTCATTGGTGTTTGCTCCAACATGTCTATGCGAAGCTGATATTTAAAAAAAGATTTCAGTGAAGATATTTTCCTGTTGATTGAGCGGGAACTAAGCTGCTTGCTTTTTAAAGATGCCAACCAAGATCTGATGAATGAAGAAGAAATTTCTGAAAGTGAAATTTTTCCATATTGCCCCTCTATGAATTGAAAAAAAGAAATCAGATCGTCATGATAAGAGCGAACTGTGTGCTCCGAATATCTTTTTTCGAATTTGAGGTAATCAACAAACGATAGAACAAATGAGTCCAAAGTAAATTACATTGTGGTTCTCAAAATTATTGAATTAATCAGTAGCATTGCGCAATAATCTCAATGGTTTATAAACACGAATTATCATTTTGAAATTTGATTGGCTAAATAAAGGCGCAAGGCTGGGAGATCATTTGCAAAATGATAGCCAAAATAATTTCACGCTAATCAGGTTGCTTGCAGCATTGATGGTTGTGAAGCAGCATTCATTTAGCATTACTGCACCCAATCCCGATGTTTGCAGAACATGTGAATTTCATCTACGGACACTTGGGCTGCCAAGCTTTTTTTTTATCAGCGGATTGCTTGTTTCACAAAGCCTTGCAAAAAGCAGTTCCTGGAAAAATTTTTTATGGAAAAGGTTTTTAAGAGTTTATCCGGCAGCATGCTTTTCGGTTTTATCCTGTGCTTTTATTTTAGGACCACTGCTAACAACATACAGTTTGCATGCTTATTTTTCAAGCTCTTTATTTTATCAATTCCTTTCGACGTGTTTTTTGTTCAGAGTGAAATATCAACTTCCGGGAGTTTTTGATCATTAATTAATGGGCACTTCTTCCATAAACTCATCACTATGGACAATAAGCCTCGAGCTAAAATTATATTTAGCACTCCTATTTTTCTGGCTAATAAGAATTCCCGGTAAAAAATATATTCTTATTGCACTTCTTATCATCTCTATTGTAGCTGGGCAATTTTTCGCAATAGAAATAGATGAGTACATAACAAGACTCATAGGAAAACAAATAACTACTTTTGGATATCTTACGTACGGCTCAATGTTCCTTGCGGGAGTTTGTTGTTATGTTTTCAGAAATAAAATAACAATCAAACCATATTGGATTTTTTTGATTGCATTATTATTTACATCAATCAACATTAAAAATTCCTTGATCACAGGAATTTTGCTTATCGCCGTTCTTAACTTATTTGTTGCAGTGTCTAGAGTGAACTTCTTAAAAAAAATCACGCCCAACGCTGATCTTTCCTATGGTATTTATGTTTTTGCATTCCCCGTGCAACAGGTTGTAGCCAATTATTTACATCCCGACAATACATGGTCATTTTTCTTTCTTGTGCTTGTGTGCATTTTACCTCTCGCTATTTTCTCTTGGTATCTGATTGAGAGAAAAGCATTGCATTTGAAAAAATTGGTGAGGTAACTTTTTAAAAAGCAACCGTATCTTTCAACAATGGCAGTCGCTGTTTGAAAAGTGTATTGAAGAGAACACGAAATTGGTTCACATTGCTTATTGAATCGTAAAAAAGCTCATAGTTTTTTTGTGGAAGATATATTGCGTTGAAGTTATTATCGACCGATCCTCTCTTAATTGTAGCGTCATAATTTCTAAAACCGTGATCGCTCATTACTATAATTACCGAATTGTTTTTGGATGCTTCTTTTATATTTTTAATCATCTCAGAAACCTGATGGTTTGTATATACCAGATAGCTTAAATATGCATTATCAGATTCTTTCCGATCAATATTTTCGTCCAAGATTACTTTGCTTTCTTTTCCCAGGCTATCAAACAAATACGGAGGATGAGGCATCATAAGATGAGTGTACACAAATTTGGGAGAGTCTTTAGTTTTGGCTTCTTCAACGGTCAATTTTATCAAACTTCTATTCCCGTCTTTAAATTTATTTTTAAAAAAATTATCCAGCCAATTAAAATGTGGGGCGATTTTTACGCGAACATACCAAAACAAATCTTTTTCCATAGTCCCAAAAAGTGTTTTGGATGTGATTAATCTAATCTTGATTGGCAAAATGCCAAAATTAAATTTTGATTGCTGATTTAATATGTCAAATATGGAAAGGTTCCTAATGCCATAGCCTATGGATTTTAAATAATTCACAACAACGCTATTTGAAACTGCCTTTGCTGCCAACCCGTAATCTTCAGCCTTGATTTCTTTTCTGCCATTGAGCCAATCGATATATTTCATTTCAAAAGTTGAAGCTATTGATAGTGGAGTTGACGAATAATTGCTTGAAGGTTTTTTTGCTACAAAAAAACCTTCGCTTTCAAGAAATGAATTAAAGCCTTGATTGCTATAATTAAAATATGCTTTTAGGGAATTGTTACCCCAATATTCATCCATCACAATCAAATAAATATCCAGCTTTTTGCAGCTATCGCAAATTGAAAGATTATTTGAAGAAATATTTTTTTTAAAATCGACTCCATTTTTGTTTATAAAAAAATTTTTCCCGATAACCGCAAAATCAACAAGGATGAATATAAAAAACAGTGTGTTGAAAAAAACGGTGATGTTCTTAAAATCCTTTAAAGATCTCCTTATAAAAAAATATGATCCGATAATAACGATTAGCATTAACGGCAATAAAATGCGATACCGTGAAACCTGAAACAAAAATCCAGCGTTTTTAAATGTGTCTTGAATTGCACCATAAAAGAGATAAAAGAAAAAAAGCAGTCCGATAATGATGCCTGCCTTAATGAACGAGCCCATTTTTTTTTTAAAAATCAACAAAAGAAAAATTGCAATGGCAGCAGTAACAAGGAAGAAAACCAACATTTCGAAGAAGGGAACCAATCCTTCATTCTCACTATAGCCATGGGCAAGAAAAAAGAGGATTACCCCAAAAACATAATATGGGAATGAGCCAAGCTTTTGAATTAATTGCTTCATGCAGATTAAAGATAAGTAAGATTATATCTGACAAGTATAGATGGCTCAAAAATAAAAAGCCACTCATAAAGTGGCTTCATAAAAATTATTTCTCTAATAACTTTACAAATCTATCTGACCGCTGGAAATTTTTTGCTTGTAAATTGCTTTAAGCACTTCACCTCTGCGCTTAACAGAAGGTTTAGTGAACGATTGACGCGATCTCAATTGGACAAGAACTTTAGCCTTTTCAAACTTTTTCTTGTACTTCTTCAGTGCCTTGTCAATATTTTCGCAATCTTTTGAATCGATGATTAACATATTAGATACCTCCTTGGATGATTTATTGGGCTGCAAAGATAATCGGAAAAATCCGAAATCTGAAATACTATCTTTAAAAACCCGAAATTTGCATTATTATGTTTACAGGCATCGTAGAAACGTCAGGCACTATAAAAAAAATAACCTCAAAAGGCTCTAACAAAACCTTTTGGATAGACTCGCCCATTTCACCTGAATTAAAGATCGACCAAAGTGTATCCCACAACGGAGTTTGCCTTACTGTGGAGGAGATAGGAAATAATGCCCATAGGGTAACGGCCATTAAAGAAACGTTGGATAAAACCAATCTTGGTGATTGGAAAAAAGGAGATTTGGTCAATTTAGAGCGATGCCTTCAAATGAATGGCCGGCTGGATGGGCATATCGTTCAAGGGCATGTTGACGCCAAGGCAATTTGCACTAAAATTAAAGACCTAAAAGGCAGTTGGGAGTTCGAGTTTGAATTTCCTAAAGAATTCAGCCACTTGATTATTGAAAAAGGCTCTATTTCTTTGAATGGCATTAGCCTTACTGTTTTCAATGTAAAGAGAAGATTTTTTTGCGTTGCTATCATACCTTATACTTTTGAGCATACCAACATGAGGACTTTAACCAAGGGCCATTCTGTAAATATTGAATTTGATATGATAGGGAAGTATGTTGCCAGACTGGCGACTCGCCATTGATTTTTCAAGCCCCCGTGAATCAAAATAATGTCAAATTATAAAACTAATCATACTCCCCAATTAGATGGGCTTAGAGGCATAGCCATTCTATTAGTCATCACGTATCATTATTCCAATTCACTGACTATATTTTCATTTGGCTGGAGCGGGGTCGATTTGTTTTTTGTACTTTCAGGCTTTTTGATAACGGGAAAACTACTGTCTTCAGTTGGTCAACCTCACTATTTTATAAATTTTTATAGAAATAGGATTTTAAGAATTCTCCCACTTTATTATGCAACTCTATTAATATTCTACGCGGGCATTTTATTCTTTGTGAAACAGGAACACCTTGCAAACATCAGTTTTTATGAAGAACACTGGAAAGGCTTTTTTTTCTTCACGCAAAACTGGGTATTCGTGGCTAATGGTTTACCGAAAGATAAATACCTCGTTCATTTTTGGTCTCTTGCATTAGAGGAACAATTTTATATGTTTTGGCCCTTC
>CAIYPC010000300.1 GCA_903927975.1 uncultured Bacteroidota bacterium
AAAGAGATTAAAATACAAAATAATTGCATAGCGCAGGTTCGGGTTCATAGGGTTATTATTGAGTAGAAATGAGCGTAAGATTCTGTTGAATATTTTTTCCATAACAAAAGATTGTTAAAACGCATGTCGAACATTTTGATCATTGATGATGAAAAAGCAATCCGCAAAACATTGGGCGAGATTCTCTCTTATGAAGGATATAAAATTGATGAAGCCGGCGATGGCGAAGAAGGCCTGAAAAAATTTAAAGAAAAAGAATACGATGTAATCCTTTGCGACATCAAGATGCCCAAGATTGATGGTATTGAGTTTTTAGAAAAAGCGAAAGAAATCAATCCTGATATTCCCATCATTATGATCTCTGGTCATGGCAATATTGATACTGCTGTGGAGGCTGTGAAAAAAGGTGCGTATGATTTTATTGCAAAGCCACCAGATCTCAATCGCTTGCTTATTACCATTCGCAATGCAACGGATAAAACAAGTCTTGTTACTGAGACAAAAGTGCTGAAAAGAAGAATAAGCAAAGTGCAGGAAATGGTGGGTCTGTCGCTTCCTATTCAAAAAATAAAAGAGACAATTGATAAAGTGGCTCCGACTGATGCCCGCATTTTAGTGACGGGTGAAAATGGAGTGGGTAAAGAATTGGTGGCACGTTGGGTGCATGAAAAAAGCAATCGTGCAAGTGGCCCATTGGTTGAAGTGAATTGCGCGGCAATTCCCGGTGAGATTATAGAAAGCGAATTGTTCGGACACGAAAAAGGTTCTTTCACTTCTGCATTGAAACAGCGCATTGGAAAATTTGAACAGGCAAACGGAGGTACATTATTTTTAGATGAGATAGGGGATATGAGCCTAAATGCACAAGCAAAAGTATTGAGAGCATTGCAGGAGGGAAAAATAACACGCGTTGGTGGCGATAAAGATATCAATGTAGATGTTCGCGTAATCGCAGCAACCAACAAAGAGTTATTGAAAGAAGTGGATGAGAAAATGTTCCGCCTCGATTTGTATCATCGCCTAAGTGTCATCATCATTCATATACCATCATTGAACGAACGCAAAGATGATATCCCATTGCTCGTTGATAAATTTTTAAGCGATATATGTGTTGATTATGGTATCGCAAAAAAAGCGATTGATGAAGATGCAATAAAAGCTTTGCAATTTCATAACTGGACCGGCAACATACGTGAGCTGCGAAATGTAGTTGAGCGACTGATCATCCTTTCGGGGAAAACAATTACAAAAGATGATGTAGAGAATTATGTATTGCCGAAGAAGTAGAGAGGGAAGTCTGGAAGACAGAAAGTCGGTAAAGTCCGGAAGAAAGTTGAAAAGTTGATAGGTTGAAACGTCGTTCATTATCATTAGGGGCTTACATATTTGTGAATCATTCTTACTGACATTCTGACTTTACCGACCTTCGGACTATTCTTAGCAAAACTTTCATCCCTAATATTTTGGCACCTTAATTATTATGGTAATTTTGCGGCTGTTTAAAAAATAACTGATAATGAGTTCAACTGATGTTTTCTATTTAGTGCTGATTGCCTTTCTGATTAATTTATTACCAGCGATTGGTTTGTATGGAATGTTCCGCAAAGCAGGTGTAGCTAGTTGGAAAGCGCTGATTCCGTTTTATAACACTTGGACGATGCTTGAAATTGCTAAGCGTCCAAGATATTGGTTCTTTCTTCAGTTCATACCAATCATTGGCTGGTTCATTTCACTTGGTATTCTTTTAGAATTTGTAAAGACGTTCGGCAAGTTCAGGTTCTATCAACATGCACTTACAGTATTTAGCATTGGTTTGTATTTTGCTTATGTAGGCTACAATAAAAAAGACAAATTCATTGGTGCAGAAGGTGCAAGGAAATATAAAAAATCTCCTGCACGCGAATGGATCGATGCTGCTGTGTTTGCGATTGTAGCAGCAACGCTTATCCGCACTTTTGTTTTTGAAGCATACACAATCCCGACAGGATCAATGGAAAAAACTTTGCTTATTAATGATTTTTTATTCGTGAGCAAATTCAGTTATGGACCACGTATTCCAAACACTCCATTGGCTGTCCCCTTTGTGCATCATACATTGCCTTTCATCCCTGCAAAATCTTACGTTGAATGGATCAGGATTCCATATACACGCTGGTTTCCTGCTCCTGTAAAAAGAAATGATGTAGTGGTATTCAATTTTCCCGCCGGAGATACAGTTATTAATAAAGATGAATTTCAATCTGCGGATCCATACTATGATGTTTGCCGAAGGTTGGGCAATGGTAATATTGATATTGGAAGGCAAATTATTTTGAATGATCCTGATGATTACCCATTGGTTATTCGTCCTGTTGATAAACAAGAAAATTATATCAAACGTTGTATAGCTGTTGCTGGGGATACTTTGCAAATAAAAGATCAGACTGTGTTTTTAAATGGTATGGCAGTTGATCTTCCGCCCAAATCTGAAACATTTTATTATGTTGAAACTGGTGGTCAGCAATTGGATGAAACTGTGATGAAAGAAGAATATGATGTCGATA
This sequence comes from uncultured Bacteroidota bacterium, assembly GCA_903927975.1. Lineage (GTDB taxonomy): Bacteria > Bacteroidota > Bacteroidia > Chitinophagales > Chitinophagaceae > Puia. The sequence continues at coordinate 2,544 of CAIYPC010000300.1, forward strand.
TAAATAATGGCGAAGAATTTCAACAGGCAGGGCAGAATAAATACAGGATGCTGTTGACTGCAAAAGCAAAAGATAAATTATTGAAAAGTGGTTTGGCAAAAAACATAGTTAAGGAAATGGACACAGCTTTGGTGCTAAACAAAGTTTATCCATTTGATAATATACACCGTTGGACGGTTGATGAATATGGTCCAATCTGGATCCCTAAAAAAGGAGCAACGCTCACGCTCACTGCTGAAAATTATTCTATTTATGAAAGGGCCATCAGGACTTATGAAAAGAATACATTAGAACAAAAAGACGGCAAGTATTTTATTAATGGAAAAGAAACAAGCCAATATACTTTCAAGATGGATTATTTTTGGATGATGGGTGATAATCGTCACGGGTCGCAGGATTCAAGATATTGGGGCTTTGTTCCGGAAGATCATGTTGTTGGCAAAGCGTCGTTGATCTGGATGAGTTGGGACAAAGGCATTAGATGGAACAGAATGTTTAATAAAATAAAATAGTTTAAGATACAAGGAACAAGTATCAAGGCACAGGTCTCGACGCTTGTTCCTTGATACTTGTTCCTTGTATCTTGATTCTTGTATCTTCGACCATGCATTCCGAATACAAATTTTCTTACGAAGTTTTTGATTCAAGTGACGAACTTTCACAGGAAGATGCCATGCTTCTAAATGAAGCAAGAAACACTACAAAACACTCTTACGCACCGTACTCACGGTTTCGTGTAGCCGCAGTTGCAAAATTATCTGACGGAAAAATAATTGCCGGGACTAATCAAGAAAATGCATCTTATCCAGCAGGTATTTGTGCAGAAAGAGTTTTATTATCATCTGTATCGTCACAACACCCGGGTGCAACCATTGAAACAATTGCCATCACTTACGACAACGAAAATGGCGAAAACAATCGCCCAATTTCTCCCTGCGGTATTTGCCGACAATCACTACAAGAATATGAGTATCGCCAAAGTCATCCCATCCGCCTTATTCTTGGAGGTATGAGCGGCAAGGTTTATATCATCTCAAAATCTTCTTTATTAATGCCATTGGCTTTCACGAGCGATGAGCTGAAATAATAATTTATTTTATTTTTTGCGGATTGCTTATATTTAATTTTCAGAAAAGAAAAACAGATATTCTTTTTTTGTTATCAGATTTATTTTTTACCAATTCTAACTTCATAATTTATCATGGCTCAGACTTTACCAACACAACGTTTGTATTCATTGGATGCACTCAGAGGATTTGATATGTTTTGGATTATGGGCGGCGAAGAAATTTTTCACGGAATGGCAAAAGCAACAGGTGGCTCTCCATTTTGGGAAGCAATTGCCAATCAGCTCACACATCCTGCATGGAACGGATTTCATTTGTATGATTGTATTTTTCCGCTTTTTCTTTTTATGGCTGGTGTGGCTACGCCTTTTTCAATTGGCAAAGAATTAGATAATGGTGTTTCTAAAAATAAATTAATGATGCGCGTGATAAGACGCGGTCTCATACTCGTGCTGTTGGGCGTTATATACAATAATGGGCTTGAAATCAAACCAATTTCTCAGATTCGCTTTGGCAGCGTTCTTGGACGCATCGGAACTGCTTATATGTTCGCCAATCTCATTTATCTCAACTCAAAAAGGATCACGCAGATTATCTGGTTCTTTGCTATAATTATCGGTTATTGGTTACTGTTAAAATTTACTTCGGCACCGGGTTTTCCAAAAGGTGATCTGACGATGGAAGGCAATTTTGTATCTTATGTTGATCGCTTGCTTATGCCAGGTCGTTTATATCTCGGCATTCATGATCCGGAAGGATTGATGTCGACCATACCAGCAATCGCCACGGGGTTGCTCGGTATTTTAGCCGGCGGTTTTTTGAAAAGCAAAGAGACCACGGAAACGAAAAAAGTTTTATGGCTTTTTTCTGCGGGTATTATTTCACTTCTGTTGGCACAGCTTTGGAATCTTGATTTTCCAATCAACAAAAACTTATGGACAAGTTCATTTGTGCTTGAGGTTGGTGGCATAAGTTTAATACTGCTTTCTATTTTCTATTATATTATTGATGTGAAAGGTTATCAGAAATGGGCTTTCTTTTTTAGAGTGATTGGCATGAACTCAATTCTTATTTATGTGTCGGAACGTTTCATCAATTGGGACTATTCCAACAAAGAATTTTTTCAATGGGTTGGGCAGATAGTAGGAAACCCTTTCAATATAGTTGCGATGGCTTTCTGTTTTGTTGGGTTGAAATGGTTGTTTCTATATTTTATGTATAAAAAGAAAGTCTTTTTG
>CAIYPC010000301.1 GCA_903927975.1 uncultured Bacteroidota bacterium
AAATCATCATCGTATAATTTTTTAAAGCTATTTTTAATAAATTACATTTTGCAAAACATCTGACGGCTTTGAAAACGATTAAGAAATTCGCCATCTAGTTAAAGCCGTCTGATGTTTTACAGCAAACAGACTGATTAAAAAAACTATTCATGCTATGCTAAGAAAAACACTGCTTTCATGTTTAAGTGGTTTCCTCATTCTTATAGCTACCTGGATTTACCAAAATTATAATTTCACATTTGCAGCAGAAGATACTTTTATAAGCAAGCTTTCTTTGTGGAAATATAAAGTGTTTTCTTCAAAACCGCATCACAATGCTGATTTTGTATTTATTAACACAGGCAAAGATTTGGCATTGGTAGAAGACTCTGCGGAGTCTGGAAATATTGCGGTGTCGGATCGTGAGAAGTTGTATCGGTTTCTGCATTTCGTTGACAGCATTCCTAAAAAACCTTCTTTCACGGTGATTGATTTGCAGTTTTATTATAGGTACACTATAAATCCTGTCATCGATACTTTGATGCAAAAAGAACTTGATAAGAATGATAAATTAGTGATTGCCATTTTGCCCGATGACAGTACTGGTGATAATTATAAATTTCCGTTATACAGAGCAAAATATGGATACTCTGAATACGGTAGTTATGGTTCGGGCATCAATAAATTTCGGATAGTGAATCAAAGAAGCATTCATTCCATTCCGGTCATCATGAACGAGACAATTGATAGCGCCATATATAGGGATCAAGGTCTTTATGCAACATGTAATGGCAAACTATGCATGTCTGCAATTTGGCCAAGTTATTATCTCAACGATAAAGATCTAAAGGGTAATAAATATTTGCCGAACTCACAATATTATACATTGGGCGACATGCTCACTGGCTTGCAAACCACACCCGCAGAATACGCGAAGATTTTTGAGAACAAAATCATCATCATAGGGAATTTTGAATTGGATACGCATTCGACGCCACTTGGCACAATGCCCGGATCTGTGATTGTTGCAGATATTTATCTTTCACTCCTCAACAATCATCATGTTGTTAGTTATTGGTTTCTATTTATTTCATGGATTATTTTTTCGCACCTAAGTTATCTGGCGTGGTTCAGCAAAGTGCCTGATGTGAAGCTGCAGTTCAATTTCATTTTTTCGCCGCATGTCGTCAATTTTATTAAGAGCTATATTTCTTATTTCGGCTCTATGTTTTTTTTAAGTGTTTTTGCACTTTTTTTCTTCAATATTCAAATAGCCTTATTCATGCCATCATTTGTTTTTTCTGTAATTGAGTATTTTAGGCAAAAGAAATATCTCCCTCAAAAACAGTCTTGAAGTTTAGTACCTTTTTTTATGTAATTTAGAAGATAACAAAACCCCAGTTTCTGCCTCCAAAAAAGCGCTATGAAACTATTATTAGCTCTGATGTTTATAGTGGCATCCTTATTTGCCAAAGCTCAGGATGAGAGTCCCGAACTCCGCATTGCCAAGTACACCGATCAGATCAATACAAATAACGCTGATGTGTATGCGTATATTAACCGCAGCAAAGCATACAACGAAAAAGGCGATTACGATGCTGCCATTTCCGATTGCAATACTGCATTGAAAATCGATCCCAAAAATCATCTGTTGTGGAGAAATCTAGGATTGGCTCATTACAGACAAGCTAAATATGATTTATCGTTTAGTGAATATGCTGAGGCATTGAAGCTTGATGCAAAAGATACCATTTCATGGAATGGGATTGGCAACAATCATTTTTATCAGAAGAAATATGATTCTGCGATCAAAGATTATAGTGAAGCATTGAAACTCGATCCAAAATATGTGTATGCATGGTTCAATCGGGGGAATGCTTATTATTCAATTGAGAAATACGATTTGGCCATAAGCGATTTTACACAATCAATCTATTATGATCCAAAATATGTAAATAGCTGGTATAGGAGAGGGATTGCATACTACTATAAAGAAAAATATACTGAAGCAATCAAAGATTATAACGAAGCGTTGAAGTTCGATCCCAAAAATACGGACTATCTAAATTCTCGGGGGCTTGCATATTATTATTTCGGAAGGTATGATTCTGCAATTGTTGATTTTGATGAAACACTTCGCATCGATCCGAAACATTTTAATGCATGGAACAATAGGGGAAATTGTTATAAAGAACTTGGCAAGTACGAGAAATCTATAAGTGACTATTCAGAAGCATTATTGTTTAATCCCAAATATACATTGGCATGGTACAATCGTGGGATTGCATACTATAACCTTGGCAAATACGATGAATCCGTAAAGGATTATACCGAGTCAATCAACCTTGGATACAAGGATGCAGATACATATAATCACAGGGGAAGTAGTTACCGTTATGCAGGTAAAATGGATCTTGCATTAAAGGATTTTAATGAAGCACTTCGGCTTAATCCCAAATATGCAAGTGCATGGAATAATCGTGCGGGCATTTACTCGGCTCAAAAAAAATATGATTCTGCTATCAGAGATTACAGGGAAGCAGTGCTACTTAGCCCAGATTATGCGTTCGCATGGTATAATTTGGGAATGATTTATTATGAGCAGTTCAAATACGATTCTGCAATTGTTCAGTTTACTGAAGCCCTCCGTAGTGATCCGAAATATTTAGATGCATGGAACAATCGCGGAAATTGTCTTTATTACACAGGGAAAAATGATTTGGCCATCAATGATTATTCGGAAGTGATTTTGATCAATCCTCGATCGGTGAACGCTTGGTACAATCGTGGGAATGCTTACAAATTGCTCAGCAAATTTGACGATGCAATTGTTGATTATTCAAAGACAATCTCATTGAGCCCTGAATATTCAAGTGCTTTCAGCAAGCGTGGTTTTTGCTATAGCTCGCTTGATAAAGATGATTCTGCAATAAAAGATTTTAATGAAGCAGTGCGACTTAATCCAAATGACAGCACAACATTTTATCTCCGGGCTCAGATTTATTATAATCAAAAAAAATATGATGAGGCGATTAATGATTATTCTCAGGCAGTGCGCATAGGTCCAAAATATATGCTAGCATGGAATGGCCGAGCCAATGCATATTTTTATCTCGCCAAATACAATGAAGCTGTGAATGATTATACGGAAACCGTTCGTGCGACTGCTAATAATACGATGGCGCTGAATAATCGTGCCAATGCTTATAAAATGCTGGGTAAATATGATCTTGCCCTGACTGATTATGTTGAAGTGTTGCGCATCAGCCCCACGTATGCAGATGCTTGGAATAACCTCGGTAATGTTTATTATGCCCAACAAAAATATGCGGAGGCTATCACGAAGTACAAAAAGCTTTTGACATTTGATCCTAATTATAAATTTGGATGGTATAATGAAGGCAATTCATATCGGTTGATTGGAAAATATGATTCTGCTATTTATTGTTTGAGTGAAGCGTTGCGCATTGATCCAAAATATATTGACGCTTTATATTATCGAGGCTATAGTTATTATTATCTCGCAAAATATGATCTCGCAATTAATGATTATAATAATGTGCTGAGTTTAAACCCGCAATATGCTGATGCTTGGAATAGTATTGGATTGGTTTATGCTCGTCAGGGAAAAAATGATCAGGCGATTTCTAATTACAATCAGGCAATAAAAATTAACCCTAAGCAATATGATGGCTGGAACAATCGTGGGTTAGCTTATTATACGATGGGCAAGTTTGATTCTGCTTTTACTGATTTTGATAAAGCTATTCAAATCGATTCAAAATTTGCCAACGGCTGGAACAATCGTGGTCTGATCAATTATAAACAAGGAAGATATTCTCATGCTATCGATGATTATAAACAAGCGCTACAGATTTTGCCCGATAATAGTTTGTTCGTGATTAATATAGTGCTGGTCTATCTCGCAAATGATCAGTATGAAAAAGCGGCTGATCAGTATAAGATTTACAAACAAAAAAATCTCAGTAGTTATATTGAAGGCAATAAATCTTTTTCTTTTCTAAAAAAATATATTTCAGCATGCGTTGATTATATTGATACCAAAGATTACGCGCATGCATTGCCGTTATTACAATCTTCGCTGGAAGAGTATAAAGAAGCAAATCAAGATCAGGAAAGCAATCTACCGTTAGTAATAGAATATGCAAATGTGCTTGAGAAGACAGGATTTGTTTATGAGCAATTGGGACAAAAAGAGAAAGCACTTGAGTATTATCGCAAAGCAAACGTAATAAAACCATTGGGAGAGGAGAAGACAGCAAAAATTGAAAGGTTGGCCGATAAAGTCAAAAATGATAAGCTTGCATCAAATAATGGTCCTGAGATACAATTGCTTTCGCCTACAGTCGTTCAGGGAACAACCGTGCAAGCAGAAGGGAATGGAAAAATATTTGTTAGCGGTATGATCAAAACACCCGCAGGAATTGATTGGGTGAAAGTGAACGGCACAGATGTGGCGGCTGCGCCATCAAATGGTTATTTTTCTACAAGCCTTGGTAATGATGATAAAAATTTTGTGATACAAGCTGCTGATAAAAGCGGCAAAGTGACTACCGCAAGTTATCAAGTGCAATCGCGTGGAAGCGTTTCTCAAAATGATGATTCGGGCATCCCCGCAATTATAGCCGATCAGAAACCTGTTTTCCATGCAGTGCTCATTGCATGCAGCAATTACACGGGCGATAAATGGAAAAAACTGTCTTCCACAATTACAGAAGCAAATGCATATAAAGAAATGCTGACGAGCTATTATGGTTTCGATAAAAAAAACATTCTTGAATTATATGACAAAGGTCCGAGAGAAATTTTGGCATCGCTGAGCTCTAAGCTTGAATCTTTGGGTGAGAATGATAATTTGATTATTCTTTTTGCGGGGCACGGCACATATCGTGGTGATGGCAATGATAGGATTGGCTATTGGGTTCCCTTGAATGCAAATGATCCAATTGATTATATATCGAATATTAAATTAGGCGAACTAATGCTTGGATGCAAGGCCAATCATATATTGATGCTTTCAGATGCTTGTTATAGTGCGGCTATGCGTGGCGCAGATGATGAAGCTCATGCAATGGCAAAAAAATATGAGTTCAAATATAGGAGCCGGCAAGTACTCACAAGTGGTGGCTTGGAAAAAGTGCCAGGTGAAAGTGTATTTATAAAAATGGTGATGAAAGCATTAAAAGATAATGATGAAAAATATTTATCAGTAAAAAAATTATACAGCCTTATTTTCAGCGGAGTAAAAAATCAGACCAATATTGAACCCGAATTAAATCTTTTCGGATCAAATGGAAATGAAGGCGGACAATTTTATTTTATTAAAGCAAAATAAATAATGATGAGAAAATTTGTTTTCATGGTTTGTTTTCTTTTTGTTTTGATGAAATCTTTTTCTCAATACACAGTCACAAAAGTGATTGGCAATGTAAAAAAACTTTCGGGTGAAGGATTAAAAACAGGAAGCACATTAAGCGATAATGACGTGCTATTGTTTTCTACACCCAATGATTTAGTTCGTGTGATTGTGGCTGGCAAAGGCATTTATGTTATCAACCCAAGCCCAAAGGCAGAAGCAAAACCGGATATGCCCGGTACTATTATGGAAGTTTTAAAATACACGATGCATGTGAAGCCGAAAGAAGGTTATCTCAGCGGCAGGAGTTCAAGCACAGAAGCTGTGCCAGAAATTTTTGAGACAGATGCAAACATTAATACTAAAAACCTGATAAGGAATAATA
>CAIYPC010000302.1 GCA_903927975.1 uncultured Bacteroidota bacterium
CTGCTGCATTAAGAGCCGTAGAAATCAATGCTGATGTGGTTTTGAAAGGAACTCGTGTTGATGGAATTTATACTGCTGACCCTGAAAAAGATAAAACTGCAACAAAATTTGATGCCTTAACTTTTGATGAAGCAATCACTGCGGGGAAATTGAATAATGGCGAAAATGATAACTATGGATTTGGATGGTTTATTGATAGCCCCGGCGTTAAAGTCCATCATACCGGATCTTGGGTAGGCTTTAGAAATCTCATTGTTCGCTACTTGCGGAAAAATCAAACATTAATCATGTTGGATAATTCCATGAACACAGTTGCTAGAGAAATTGTAACAAATATTCTTGAAGACAAACCTTACACAATTCCACAAACGACGCTTATTGCCAATGTTCAGGTTATTGATGGAACTGGCACCGCGGCAAAAAAATCTTCAGTAAGAATTTTGAACGCCCGCATTTATGATATGGGTGATTTAACTGCGTTCCCCAATGAAACAGTTGTTGATGGACATGGATTTGTGTTAGCGCCAGGATTTATTGATAGCCACAGCCATCATGAAAGAGGCTTGCATGCAGATGCCGATGCAATTGCAGCGATCAATCAGGGAATAACAACTGTTGTGATTGGGCAAGATGGCGAATCATATCCAGTAGATACTTTGAAAGAAAGAATGAAAAATCATCCAGTGAGTATTAACCTCGCAACATATACAGGTCATGCATCATTAAGAGAAGATGTGATGGGAAATAATTTATTGAGAGCTGCCACGCAATCTGAAATAGATGCGATGAAAAAAATATTGACGGCAGAAATTCACAAAGGATCTTTTGGATTATCAAGCGGGCTTGAATATGAAGAAGGTTTTTATTCAACCACCAGCGAAGTAATCGATCTTGCGAAAGCCACAGCCAGCGCTGGCGGAAGATACATCAGCCATGTTCGCAGTGAAGATGCGAACTTAGAAAGATCGCTTGAAGAAATTATCACCATTGGAAGAGAAGCAAAATTGCCCGTGCAAATTTCTCATTTCAAAATTGCATTGAGAAGCAACTGGGGCACCTCATCTGCCCTTCTTGCCATGCTTGAAAAAGCAAGAGCAGAAGGAGTTGATATCACGGCAGATTGTTATCCTTATACGATGTGGAGCTCAACACCAAGGGTTCTATTTCCTAAAAAAGATTTTACAAATCTGGAGAGTGCAGAATATGCCACCAAAGAATTGTTTGATCCATCGGCTTCAGTGATGACTTCTTTTCCGGGTCATAAAGATTATGAAGGCAAAACAGTTTCTGAAATTGGAGCGATGCATAATGAAACCCCTGCGCAAGCTTTGATCCGCATTATCAAGGAATCAACAGAGAATGGTGATGGCGCAGCGATTGCAGGAGCGTCCATGAGCGATGACGATGTAATAAATTTTTTGAAATGGAATTATACCAATGTTTGTTCAGACGGCGCTAATGGTGGGCATCCGCGTGGATATGGAACGTTCACACGTGTGTTGGGTAGATATGTCCGTGAGAAAAAGATAATGCCGCTTGAAACAGCAGTTTATAAAATGACAGGACTTACTGCAGAGCATTTGGGTATTCATGACAGAGGGCTAATTGTTGCAGGGAATTTTGCTGATCTTGTTTTGTTTGATCCTGCAACTGTTAATGATAATTCAACTTTCACCAATTCAACTGCAATATCATCCGGCATCGAAATGGTTTGGGTGAATGGAAAACTTGTTTATGAAAATGGAAAAGCAACACATGAGCATTCTGGGAGGTTTGTTAGTAAAGAGTAGTTTATTGTTTGTGGTTTGTTGTTCTTTGGGTGCAGCACGGTGAATATTCTCTTCGAATCATATAAAACAAAAACCCCGAACAAGTCGGGGTTTTGATATTTATTAGAGATGGGTTAATAATATTTCGCGTTCAATTCAACTCTTCTATTCAATGCTTTTCTTTTTGCGGTTTTGTTGCTTGCAACGGGTTTTGTATCTCCATAACCAGCGGATGTAAGTCTGCTTGCTTCAACGCCGCCTTTTGTTGTAAGATAGTCCAGCACAGCTTTTGCGCGGCTCTCGCTCAATGTTTGGTTTTTTTCTGGCTTGCCTGAATTATCAGTATAACCTGATATATCTAATTTAAGATTCGCATCTTCTTTCATCACTTTTGCAACTTCATTCAACGATTTAAATGATTTCGGCAACAGCTTCGCGCTTCCTGTTGCAAAGAAAATATTCTTTGCACTGTATGTTACTTTTTTGATCACTTCTTCTTTCACCAATGGGCAGCCCTGATTTTCTTTCACGCCCACAACATTCGGGCATTTGTCTTCTTCATCATTCACACCATCGCCATCTGTATCAGGAATAGGACAGCCGCTATAACGTGCAACGCCTACAATTGTCGGACATTTATCCATCTCATCATTAATACCATCACCGTCTGTATCAGGGATCGGACAACCGTTATAACGGGCAATACCTGCAACGTTTGGACATTTATCATCTTTATCTGGAATGCCATCGCCATCAGTATCAGGGCAGCCATGGAATTGAGGCAGACCAGCGACATCAGGACATTCATCAAGGCTATCAACTATGCCATCATGATCCCTATCCTTTGGAGCTTCAACAATTGGTGGCGGTGGAGGAGGAACAATGGTTACATGCTTTTCTCCTTCGCAAATCGGGCCAGCAAAACCAACGCTATAGTAAAAATGATAATTCGCTTGTTCGGTTACGGGTAACCGATACTGCCAATTAAAAAGCATAAAAGCATCTGGCATTAACTTGAATTGAAAGCCAACGCCAAGCGGAATATATGCTGCATAATAGCCGATATATTTAGAAGCCCCAACTCCTGCCTTAAAAAATGGAACAAAGAAATGTTCATCACTAAACATTTTTCCAACGATAGTAGCGTCGGCTTCCAATAAAAAATCGCCACTGCCTAAATTAGTTCCATCATTTGCTCGTGTGGGATAATCAGTGGATGACCCTGTTATCGTTCCTGCAAAATCAAAATGTTTTGATAAGCCCTGCATGTATCCAATAGCAAGTCCTGGATTCATCCCAGAAAAATTTGTGAGCTTATAATTTTTTATCGCATCGCTCAAAGAGTTCAATCGGATATAACCTGGAGCGGTAAAATCATCGAAAGCCAAATGAAAACTAAATGATGGCTTTTTGATATAATCATCATCTTGAGCCCAGCAAACAGAAGTTAAAATAGAGAAAACAAATAAAAAGCAGACGGTCTTTTTCATAACAGGCAATTTAAGTATGGTTACAAAAGTAAACGGTACGAAATAAATAGTGAAAATTATTTATTTGTTTTCAGCAACGCTCCTTGCTTCTGCTGGCTTATGTTTTCCAAGGACGTCGACTCTTACTCTTGCAAGTCCCCTTCCTGTATAACCTAGCTCGTGAGCAGCTGCTTTGCTAAGATCGATAAGCCTTTTATTAAGGTGATGCATGCGATCGGTAATCTTGACAAAAACGGTTTTCTTATTATGAAGATTGGTTACTTTAACCCAAGTATTAAGAGATAGAGTATTGCTTGCAGCCGTCAATTTTTTTTGACTGAAAATTTCTCCGTTCGCAGTTCGCCTACCGTTGAATTTATTTGCATAAAAACTGGCGACGCCATATTGCGTTTTGATAGTCTTGTTATGCGAATAGCTTCTTCTGGCAGCAGGAGATTTTTGCTGTTGTGAGTAGATGTTGTTTGCAAACAATACGCCTGCAAACAATGCAACCGCCATTTGTTTATTCATAGATATTAATTAACGGATTTGCCGGCGAAATATTTCTCGCGAAGGAACTTATCCTCTCCGTAAATATCGTCATAAAATACCAGATGACCCTTTTTGCCCTCACATGTAAAATATCTGATATAGACAGGCACTCTCTGAAACCCGCTGATGACATGCTTTTCCTGACGTTTGATCCATGCACGCAATGTATCGGTCTTATATTTTAAACTGTCATTTCTAACCAAAAAATCAGACAGCTTCTCCCATTGTTGCACACGCACACATCCATGGCTCAATGCGCGGAAAGCTTTGCCAAACATCCAGCGCACATTGGTATCATGCATATAAACGCTGTATTTATTCCTGAAATTGAATTTAATCACGCCCAAAGAATTATTATCGCCTTCCTGCTGCTTTATAAGATATGGAAAATGATTTTTATTCATCTTCTTCCATTTAACGGTTGCGGGATCAACAACGTTATCATTATCATCAACCACAATTAAATTTTCCTTTTTTAGATAAGCAATATTTCTTTGAATCTGCGGCAGCATCTCTTTAAAAATAATGCTGTTGGGAACTGTCCACTGCGGGAACGTCACAAAATTAGTAACATCGCTCGTGAGCAACGGCGTGCGTGTGTCTGGCTTGCCAACAATTACTTTCGATTCAAACACAAGCGTATCCTCATTCATCACTCTCAAATTAAAGCCAGGCAGGTTTACCCAGATATATGTTTTTGGTAAACTGTCGGGAAGCAGCTTATAACGGTCAAGTGTAACC
>CAIYPC010000303.1 GCA_903927975.1 uncultured Bacteroidota bacterium
AGGCCAAATTTCATCATGCCTGTTTCTATATTCATCTTCAAACCCTTTAAAAAGTTTCATTTTGAAAGCGACTCGTTGCATGGTGAATTGGTGAATGGTGAATTCTTCAATCTTTGCTCGAAGCTCATAGCTACTAGCTCAAAGCTTCTTATCTCATAAATGCAATTGCAACCCCGCCATCTACATTCAAAACATTTCCTGTTGATTTATTCATCAACCCACTTACAAAAACAAAACATGCGTTCGCGATATCATCAGGCAAAATTGCTTCGTTCAACAATGTGCGCTTTGCATAATAAGCCGGCAATTCCTCAACAGTAATTCCATAAGCTTTTGCGCGACCTTCAGCCCAGCCGCCAGCCCAAATATTGCTGTCTGCAATCACTGCATCTGGGTTCACTGCATTCACTCGAATTTTATCTGGACCAAGTTCCGCAGCAAGAAGTCTTGAAAGATGTGCCTGCGCTGCTTTTGCAGAACCATATCCAACATTGTTTGGTCCAGCAACAACAGAATTTTTTGAAACGATATTAATAATATCGCCACCAAAATTTTGCTTGCGCATAATTTCTATGCCTGATTTAGAAACGATGAACTGTCCTTTCACTAAAATATCATAGAGTTTATCCCAATCTTCTATAGAGTGTTCTGTGATAGGTTTTGAAATACTGATGCCAGCATTGTTCACAACAATATCAACACCACCAAATGCAAGCGCTGCTGCAGCAAATGCTTTTTCAATGGAATCTTTATCTGTCACATTTAATAATACCGATGATGATGAATCATTCCCAAATTGCTTTTTAAATTCAGCGTCAGCAGATTTTAATCTTTCTTCATTAATATCATTGATTACAACACATGCTCCTTCTGCTGCAAATTTCTTTGCGATTGCTTTTCCAATTCCACCTGCGCTTCCTGTTATCAACGCAATTCTTCCGCTTAATGGTTTTGGTTTGGGCATGCGTTGCAATTTCGCTTCTTCAAGCAACCAATATTCTATGTTGAAAGCTTCTTGTCTTGGCAACGATGTGTATTCACTGATCGCTTCCGATCCTTTCATCACATTAATTGCATTGGTATAAAACTCACTCGCCACTCTTGCAGTCTGTTTGTCTTTTGCAAAACTGAACATACCAACTCCGGGATATAAAATAATAACAGGGTTTGCATCGCGCATTGCCGGACTGTTTGCATGTTTGCAGGCATTATAATAATCAGCGTACATTTTTCTATATGCTTCAAACAAAGGAGAAATTTTTTCTTTGATCGACGCTACATTCGTTACATCTTCTTCTGCCGAAAGATTTAGAACAAGGGGACAAATTTTGGTGCGCAAAAAATGATCAGGGCAACTAGTTCCCATCGGCGCTAATCTTCCCAAATCATTTGAGTTAATAAATTCGAGCACTCTTTCATCATCAGAAAAATGTCCAATCATTTTTATTTGAGAAGAACAAAAGCCACGAAGTATTGGAGCTAGTGTCGATGCTTTTTTTAATCGATCTTCTTTCGATAACGATTCTATCTTTTGTCCTCCAAAAACAGGTTTCTTCTTTCCATAATTTTCGTCGAGATATTCAGCACATTTCTCAATTACTTCAAGTGTGTTGATATAACTTTCGTAAGCTGTATCTCCCCATGTAAACAATCCATGAGATCCAAGTATGATGCCACGAATGCCGGGATTATCATCCAAACATTTTTTCAGTTTCAAGCCCAAATCAAAACCTGGGCGTTGCCATTCAACCCAACCAATTGTTCCGTTAAATAATTCATGGGTAATTTTTTTTCCATCTTTTGCAGCAGCGATTGCAATAGCCGCATCTGGATGCAAATGATCGATATGTTTGAATGGAAGAAACCCATGCAACGCAGTATCAATAGAAGGTGCTTTTGAATTCAAATCATAAATGCAATGATTGAAAAGTTCAACCATTTCATCTTCATGTTCAACGCCACGATAAATATTTTTAAGATTGCGCAAACGATCAACATACAATGCAGCAAGACCATTGCGTTTCATCGTTCCCAAATCCCCGCCACTTCCTTTCACCCACATCACTTCCACTTCTTTTTCTGTGATAGGATCTTTTGTTACTGCTTTGCAAGATGTGTTTCCTCCTCCATAATTTGTCAATCGCAAATCTGCTCCTAACAAATTGGAGCGATATACTAGTAATGCTACTTCATCTCCTTCCATCGATGCAGCTTTTGCATCATCCCATAAATAACTTACGTGTTTAAAGCTTTCAACATTCGATCCTACATTCTTAACTGTACTCATATTTTGTAATTATATTTTTTGTTGACTAATTTCTATTTTTAATAACAAAATTACTTCATTGAATTTCCGATACCTACTACTATCACTGATGCAATGATTGTTGCAATCCCAATCGTGATCGTTGTTTTTGTTTTTTGGCTCACGCCTTTCCATTCTTTTAAAATAATGCCCCACATATTCGCTACTAAAATAATAAATGCCATGTGAAGGATCCAACTGCTGGCGCCATTGCCGAGTTTGCTCTCTCCCATTCCATAAAAAAAGAATTGTAGGAACCATGTTGTTCCCGCAAGTGCTGATAATAAATAATTTTTAGAGAGCGGTGTTTTTGCATTTGTATAATCACCAAAAGTTCTATTACGAAAATTTAAAATCACGCACCAAATAAGATTTGTTGTAAGTCCGCCCCAAAGCAACACTACGTACGTTACATTATTTTGATACAATGGATTGAACCCCGCAGCCACAGCAGCTTGCGCCATTGGCTTCCCTGCTTCAATACCAAAATTAAAACAAGCACTTAGAATACCAGAGAATATCGCCACAATTAATCCTTTGGTAAGATTGAACTCTGCTACAGATTTCTTTTTCTCTTCATCAGGCAATTCATTTTCTTTCAACACTCCCGCTTTGCCACAGAAATAAATGCCAAGCAAACAAATAATAACCCCTGCAAAAACAATTCTTCCCCATGATGTTGTCAACAAATCATGAAAAGTTGTTTTGCCTTCTGCCGGATTGAAATTGTAATAAATAGAAGGAACCAACGCACCAAATGCAGAACAAAAGCCAAGCACCACAGAATTGCCAAGAGACATTCCTAAATATCTTACACCAAGACCATAAGTCAACCCGCCAAAACCCCAAAGCACACCGAATAATACAGTGTAGCGAATTGTTTCAAAAGATGTATGCCTGATAATTTCCGCAAAGCCCGGCACAGTGAGCCATGCAGCCAATGGAGGAACGATGAGCCACGAAAATAATCCGCCAATGATCCAATAATTTTCCCAGTGCCAGCCTTTCACTTTTTTATATGGCATATAAAAACTGCCTGAAGCAAAGCCGCCAATAAAATGAAA
>CAIYPC010000304.1 GCA_903927975.1 uncultured Bacteroidota bacterium
CGGATTAAATAATTCAGGTTATCATTTTTTGATAACCTTTTTTTATTTCCAGATTATCACCAACATGCCCGCGAATATCAACCCTATACCCAATAATAATTTTGGCGTCATGGGCTCTTTCAAAAAAATGAACGCAAGTACAGCGGCAAACAAAAGGCTGCCTTTGTCGATGGCATTCACTTCAGCAACTTTCCCTATTTGTAATGCTCTGTAATAAAAGAGCCATGAAAGCCCTGTTGCTACGCCAGATAATATCAGGAAAATCCAATTGCTTTTAGAAAGCGGTTGCGCTTCGCCGTTAGTTTTTTTAAAGAGAACAATGCTCCAGGTGATTATTAATATTATTGCCGTTCTGATGGCGGTAGCTAAATCGGGATTAACGTTTTTCAAACCAACCTTTGCAAAGATGGCCGTGAGCGCTGCAAAGATTGCAGAAAGCAAAGCATATAAAACCCATGTGGAAATATTAGCCATGATAAAATCAAACTTAAAAAATTAATCTGACAACCTAAGGCTTTTATTATCGATTGAATTCCTGTTCGGGCTTAAAGCCAAACACTTTTCCTTGTTGCCAAAGCTTATAATCTTTTTTGTAATTCTCTTCATTTCTTTTGCTCAATGATTCTGGATCCAAATCATTCAAGTTTGGCTTTCCTGCATTAACCCAAGCGGTGTACCAAAAACCTGAAGTTTCGTTGATGGCTTGACGAATTTGTCTTTCAACCATTCCGTTGAGCATCTCATGATATTTTTTTGCATACTCGAAAGTGTGTACAGCATCACCGAATTTATTCTTTGCTACATTTCCATTCGAATCAAGTTTGTAAATTTTTTCTTTGGGAAATGTTTCTTTAAGTTTTCTATCTACCGCTAATAAGGTATCAGCCTTTTCAAATGAAACCTGAACCATGTGCCAAGTTTCTTTAGTAATGTCATCAATATATTTTGCGCTGCCAGTGTTCATGTTATAACTGTCGCCAAACAATTCAGGCAATTGCCCTTCAAAAAAAGCATGGATCCCTTTTTGGTTGGTGAGCTGACCATCATGATTTAAAGAGATGTGTAAAGGCATGCTTGCATCGCCGATATAATGTGCCAAATCTGCAGCAAGAAAAAGAATCTCTGTTTTTCGTTTTGCCTTGAAAGCCTTTGTGAGTTTGTCTTCCATTTGAAGTATGTACCAAGGCAAGCTGCCGGCTTTCTGCACGATAGAATCGCTGTATTTTGCTTTCAACAGTTGAACATTTGAGGGCAGGCTATCCATTGTATTCACCCCAAAAACTTCAAGATTAATATAATGCCTCGGAAATTCTGATTTGTCGTTCAATGAATATTTTCTGATGTCCGGACCAACAGCTTCTTCTGTCAGATAATCAATATGATCATAAAAAAATCCACGCATTTCTTCAGGCAAAGCAAAAACAGCAGCATGATTAATGTGTTGATGCCCCCAAGATCCCCATGCAAAAACAAGCGAGATGCTTGCTAATAAAAAGATTGATAGAATAAATGGTTTTTTGAACATGTGATTTTATTTTAAAAAACTTAATTATTCATACACAAACTTAGCCAAGAATCGCATTGCTTTATGTTGTTAACATTAAAATAAAAAACCTTCCAGAATATATTCCTGAAAGGTTATTAATAATATTAATGCTTGGCGAGATGAACTAAGTCGCCCAAGCTTTGTCGCCTTTTTTATAAGGGACACAGCCTTCGTATCTCCCCGGCACCGCAACATAGCGCAATGCTTTTGTTGCTCCGGGTTCAGATGTAAAGTAGCCCCACAGCGTGAGTTCTTTCATTAAGCGGAAATAATGCGCAGGATCTTCTGGCTTCTTTTTGCTTGTATAATCTTTTTGTTCTTTGTCAAGATCAACCAACAGATCGTGGCGCTGTTGTGCATCAGCATCCAAAAATGATTTGCCATTCTTAGCTTTGCTCGCAGCATTTAATTTTTGCATGCCATCCAAAAATATTTTTTGATCTTTGTCCTCATAACAATCGTTAACGATTGTTTTCATGAAATCGCCAATCTTTGCTTCCTTTGCTCCGGGCGATGACGCAGTGTGCGGCAAAATAGTCTCGCCCACTTCATCTAAAAAAGAAATGTCATCAGCGCTTAGATTAAGGCTCTCGCCATATTTTCTTTCTGGCTTGCAACCTGATAAAAAAACTTCCCCACCAACAATTGTTCCACCTAGTA
>CAIYPC010000305.1 GCA_903927975.1 uncultured Bacteroidota bacterium
AGAGGTGACACCTTTTCAAAAGGTGTCACCTCTAATTCCTCAAAAACCCAATCCCCAATTTATCAGATAGCGCGTTTCTTTCGGAACAGTATGCACGCGGCTTATCGAAGTCATTTTGCCAAGCCTAACAATGATTAATTTTTTTGCAGGGATCATAATAATGTATTGCCCTAAAATTCCTCTTGCATAAAAAACGCCTTTGTTCTCAGGATCAAGCCACCATTGATAGCCATAATAATCACAAGGAACGCCATTGATATCAGGGATATTACAAGCCTTAATTGAATTAGCAAAATAAGCGCTGTCGATTACAGGAACATTATTTATTCTTCCGCTATCAAGCATCAATTTTCCGATACGTGCAAAATCTCTTGCATTGGAATTAATGCAGCAATAAGCTTTTGCTTCTCCATTATCATCTGTGCTCCACAATGCAGCATGCTCTGCACCAAGTGGCTGCCAAAGTTTTTCTGTAGCATATTGTGCTAATTTTTTTCCGGTTGCTTTTTCAACAATGATGCCTAACAGTTCGGTGTTGCCTGATTGATATTTGTGCAACGTTCCTGGCGCATGAATAATTTTTATGCCAGTAGCCGTTTTGTATAAGTCGTTGCCATAATATGCTTCGGTTGTAACAGAAATCGGGTTGATATAAGATTCATTCCAATCGCTGCCACTACTCATCGTGAGCAGATCAATAATGCGAACCTTCTCTTTGTCGCCATCTTTAAATTCAGGAATAAAATCGCTTGCATACTGATCAACAGACTTTATCTTTCCATCATGAATTGCAGCGCCAATCAATAAACTAACAACACTTTTTGCCATGGAAAATGAACCAGATAAAGAACTGTCACTATAACCATCCCAATATTTTTCGAAAACAATAGAATCATTTTGTATAGCTAGCAAAGCCACGCTGTTTAAGCTTTCTAACAAATTGTTCAAAGAATCAGGATAAGAAATTTTATTAATATTTTTTGCTTCATTCCATGGCTTTGGCTGTGCTATCGAAAGTGTATCGTTTCTGAAAAATTTATAATCATTGATACCGGCGAAGTTGTGCCATACTGCGGGGAACATCCACATTCGTCCGGTAATGACGGCAAACAAAGAAAACAAGATAGAAATAGAAAGAATAAAAATAAAAAGTGCTCTGAAAAATTTTTTTATAAATCGCATGGGGTTATTTTCGGTTGATTGAAAATAAAGAAAGCTATTGAGTTGCGGGAAAATATATTGTTAAACCTATTATGTTTTCAAAATCTGATAGATTCAATAAGTAACGATTAAAAATTAGCCATTTGAAAAGAAGAAATTTTATTAAGCATTCATCTGTTGTCAGCGCCGGATTATTTGCTTCACGATTCTCACTTGCTGCAAATGATTTTTCCAAATTTCAAATAACAGAAGGCGTTCCTCTTGATAAAAAATTAGATCCAGCATGGATCAAATCGTTGTACGAAAGAGGAAATGTAACAACCTATCTGCAGAGCAAAAATGAGCTGCAATATATCGGCATGCCAGTCGGCGGTATCAATTGCGGAACTGTTTATCTTGGAGGCGATGGAAGACTTTGGCTCTGGGATATTTTCAATAAAAATCAGGAAGGCATTGAACCTAAAACTATCAAATGGAGCGAAGACGGAAAAGATTTACGCGATATTATTTCGAGCGCTGGAGCTTGTTATGTTGAACCTTCAAAAAATATCCGTCCATTGGAGCAAGGCTTCGCGATTAAAATAGAAACGGAAGGCAAAATCATCATCAAAAAATTACAAGAAGGTGAATGGGAAGATATTGTTTTTGAAGCCACTTATCCAATGGCTACCATTCATTATAAAGATGC
>CAIYPC010000306.1 GCA_903927975.1 uncultured Bacteroidota bacterium
CATAGCAGCCTCTTCATTTTGTCCCCTCCTGCAATTGTAAATATTATAACCAAAACTTTCAATTGTTTTATTCAAATTTATTCAAATACAATTAATAAAATACGATTATGTCGAATTCAAGAGGCCATCTCTCATCCTCTACTTAGCATGGCGCATCTTCATGCACCTTCGTGACACACTAACGACCCGCATTTAATTTGGGCCTGCTTTATGCGCTGAATGCTGGCCAAGCTATTTTTAAACGCGGGTTGTTACATCTACACGAGTTATTCGTTTATATGTTTTCTTAAATAATCTTCAATAGCTATTCTAACTATATCTTTTATTGGTTTTTTTTCTTTGTAAGAGTTAAATTTTAATTGATCCTTTAATTCATATGGAATATCAACGCTTAGCGTTACATCTTCAGGTTTTTTTTCTATATTTTTATAGTTTGACATATCATCCTCTTATTAAACTAAACCACTATTTCCATATTATCTTTAAAGTGATTTTCAATAACTTTACTAAATTCTTCTTGTAGTTTATTGATATCATCTGCTCTTATTTTTTTAGCCGTCACAATCAAAGTGTCATTTTTTATTTCCATAAAGATGTTTTTTGAAAATGCTACGCGCGTAGCATTTTTGTTTGATACGCTTTTTTCTCCCGCCAATATCCTATTTACAAGCATATTAATTTTTTTCTCTCCAATCCCAGATGCAATTTTATCTGCAATTGCAATAATTGCTTGCTTTTCTGATTCTCCTTTTTGACAAATGGATTTTATAGTAGCGGATGTTCTGGCTGAGACTTTATTCAAAGCTTTTACAGCATTCCAAACTTCTATTGGCACTTCTGCAAAAGACAAATAATTATCAAATACGCTTCTATTTATTCCTAACCTTTCATAGAGATTTTTTTTAGTGACACTTTCCTTTTTTAAGAGACTATAAAAAAAAATACCTTTTGAATAATCAGATACGCCTTCTTTTTCATTTTCAGAAACTAAACATGAAATAGCTTGATCAAAACTCAATCTTCGCACAATGGCATCTATCAAAATATTTTTTGATTTACAAGCAAGCCAACGCCGATATCCAGCAATAACAACATATTTAGCTAGCGAATTATCTGAAGACCTAAATAAATCGCTTGCCTCTACAATAATAATTGGCTGTGCCTGTCCTTTCGTCTCTATGCTCTCAGATAATGCGCTAATATCTCCCAGCTCAAAATCTTGTCTATCTCTATATTCCCAATTGCCTATATCGTTAGGGTCGACTTTTAGCACTTTTTCAACTATTGCATTATTTTTTGCAATAAAATCAAGATCAGATTGAGTCTGCTCCATTTTACTAACAATGCTGCTTAAAAAATCTGTGCTCATAATATAGCCTCATCTAAATTAATTTTATGATCGATTTTAGTCCACTCTACAACTTCTTTTGCCAGCCGTACAAATTGGCGATGACTATCAGAACCTTTGGCAAATTGACCAATCCACTGACTTGAACGCGGACATTGTGCGATCACGTTTCTATCTGTAATTATCGATTTAAAGCTTATATCTTGTTTTCCAATCTGCGCTTCTATTTCTCTCCCTTCTCTTGTTCCTTTTTTTACTTTGCTCATCAATATTTTAAAAGGTTTTTTAGCCAGCATTGGTACAGAAATAGCATCTTTAGCATTTTCTTGATCTAAATAATTAGCCGATGTAGGGATAATAACAAAATCTGCTGCCATAATAGCTTTAAAAGCGTTTTGCTCATAATTTGGAGGTGTATCAAAAATTAAAAAATCATTTTTACTCTTCGCTGATTCTATATCTTCTATTGGATTGTCTTTGTTAATTAATTCTATCCAATTAATATGGTTTCCTTGCCCCTTCCATTTTAAAGCATCAGGTTTTCCAAGATCCCAGTCATACAAAAAAGTCGAAAATCCTATTTCATTCAAGGCGCCAGCTAAATTTACAGATGTCGTAGTTTTTGCAGCCCCGCCCTTGCCCTGAGAAACAGCTATAACAATTGCCACTATAGATCTCCTGATATGGTTGCCTATTTATAAATGCTACGCGCGTAGCATTTATTTTTTTATAAATCGAATACACGACTCATCGTTAACTTTAATCTCCGAAATACTCCAGGGTAAATCGTGGAACGACTTTACTTCATTTTTAAACTTAGCTATTGTCCAATTATTTGCGCATAAACACTGAAGTTCCTCAACAGATATAATCCAAAGGCCATCCATTGATAGTTTTAAAGCAACCAACTCAAGTAATCGTTTTTTTAACCCAGATGTTTCTTCTAACACTCGTTCATTTATTGTGACTAAAGAGTTGGAGTTTCTAAGTGAAAAAACCAATCTTTCATCAAGTGAGATCGATATTTTTTCAATTCCTCTTGCGGTCTCAATATAGTCATATTTGACTAATGTAAATCCCGTAACATGCTTCCCTTCATCTTTAAAAATATTTCCTTTATAGGTGGTGCTTGCTAATCTATCTAGAGCCTCTTTCAACCAGTTTACGTTTTTCCCAGCTTTAGGGTTTCTTCCTAAAAATTTTAAACATTCGTATGCGGAAAATGATACTGATGATGGGTGATAACCTGTTCTATTAGCAATAGTGTCTATTTTTGAAAAAACGAACCTAAGAATATCAAAGTCCCATATTTTTACCATGCCGTATTCAGTATTTGCCGTTACTTCGAGTGAAAATTTATTATCTTTCGAGGTGTATTTAATCGATTTAAATCGCAGCGCTTTTGATGTGGAGCAAAAAGGGTACAGCATCAAATTTCGGTCGTTTTTTAAGGTCTCTATACCAATTGGTTCGCCTGCTAAACGCTCTCCGCGGTCTATGTCAACAATTAGTTGGTCCATTGTTTTTTACCTTTTTCAATTGGTTACTATCAAGTGTATATCAAACCTTGGAATCTTGGAAGCTTGGAATGGCGAACCATTGATTTATTTTTATTTTAAATTTAATCCGGTTTTTAGTGTGGCAATTATTTTATTGGCCTGATAATTATCTTTTTGCGTGTTTTTTGGCGCTTTATATTTTAAAATTGCTGTAACAAAGATTGTAGCCCCTGTATTCATGGCGAACTATCAGGAATATTATGGCGAACTATCAGGAATATTATGGCGAACTATCGGGAATGTTATGGCGAACTATCAGGAATCTCATGGCGAACTATCAGGAATGTTTATGTATTTCAATGGGTTACGTAATTTGACGGGACGGGGGAAAAAACTGAAAATATCTTAAAGAGTTTATCTGTCTTTGTATAACAGCACATGACTGGAGACAAAAATGATTTTAACGTTATAAATAGAGTAGCGCTGTTGCGAAAAGCGCCAACTTTTCGCAACAGTGTAAATTTAGCCCGGAAAGAAGCTAAAATACTACAAAAATCTAAACCAAATGGTTGTTGATTTTTTCTTTACATACGATCTTATTTTAGCTTCGTTCCCTTAAAACATCAATATATTTGATGATAGGGATATTATTATGCTTTTTTTAGAAGAAAAAGATAAAGAAAAGAAGCAAACAAAACAATTATCTTTCTTAGATTGGGTGCTACAAAACCAATCACAGATAGAATCAAGCTTACTAAATGCAGGCCTAGATTTCATTAATGAGCAAGGAGAAGATCTAAAAGCACCTGTTACAGATCTAATCCTCGATAATCGATGGCACTACATAGATAAACCTGCTCGAAAGCAAAGCTATAGGGCCATCCTAGAAAAAAACGCTCACGGGGTTCCTTATCTAAAACTAACCTACTATTCGTTTAGACACGGCGGATATTCCGAACATTTCAAATCCAAAGAAGTTATCAAAGAGTTATGGAAGCAGGGCAGAGAGGGCGTTTATAAGCCTATAGTTTCTCCTAAAAAACCAACACTTCCTCCAGTTGAGGTAAAACAAGCGCCTATTGATTGGTTAGCCCGTGATTACGCCCGCTGGATAGATTTAGCACCTATTGGCGTTAGCCATTATCTAAATCGTAAAGGTTTAAAAGATAATTTCATCCCAGGTATTCGTTTTGGTAAAGACTTTGTAGCTGTAGAGCTTAAAGATTTTGACGGTAAATATTGCGGTCTACAAACTATTTATAACGATGGTCGAAAACTCTTTTCTAAAGGACTTGCCAAAAAAGGACGTTTTGTTTTAATAGGCGAAGAAACGTTACCAAGTCGTCTTACCACTATTCACATAGCAGAAGGGGTAGCAACTGCGGCCTCTATTCATTTGGCTATTGGAGAGCCTGTGTTTTCTGCACTTGATGCCTTTAATCTGTTACCCGCAGCTCGTATCCTTAAAGCCAAATATCCTAAAACCCAAATCATCTTTTGGGCTGATAATGACTGGCAAAAAGCTGATAAAAAGAATCCTCGTGGTAAAGTGATTGGCAATACAGGGCTTATTCAAGCCAATAGTGCTGCTTTTAAGCTTCGCAATGCCCTTGTCTGTACACCCGATTTTTCAAAAATTTCAGATCCTAAAACCAAAGATGCAACTGACTTTAACGATTTACACAATCTTATTGGTCTTGAAGCAATAGCAAGTATTGTACCTAGAAAACCTGATATTAAACTTGCGCTTACCCATGAACTCGCAAAGTATCACAACAATACCCATGGTGTTGTATCTCCTCAAAACTTTACTTCTGGCAAAAAAATTAACTACAAATCTCGTTTTATAAAAGATGTGGATTTCACCGAAGGAGTGCACTTAGTGCGCTCGGCCATAGGTACTGGCAAAACCGCGGTTGTAGAAGAGCTTGTTAAGAAAAACCCTGGTAAGTCTGTTCTTTTTACAACCCATTTAATTTCTCTTGTTGAATCTGCTGCAAATCGTCTGGGGCTTTGTTCTTACAATGATTGCGACGAATATGACTTGCAAATGGAAAATCGATTGAGTATTTGCCTAAATTCTTTAGGCAAACTCACATCCGTTTGCGCTGCTCCTAACTACGATATCGTTATTATTGATGAAATAGAGCAAGTCTTATCTCGCCTTACAAGTCATATAGAACAAAAGCCTTTGGTATTCTCTGTCCTTCAATACTTAATCCAAAATGCTAAAACAGTTATTTGCCTTGATGCCCATTTATCAAAAATCACCGTGGAGTTTATTAGACACACGGTACCTCTGATGCCGGTTACTGTGCATTTTAATGAACATACGCATGAGGATGAAAAAACCATTCTTTTTCATGATAGTGGTGAAAATATACTAATGTCTGCGATGCAAGCATTAGAAATGAATCAAAATGTCTATCTTGCCTTTAACTCCAAAAAAAATGCTTATAAAAGCTTTTCAACACTTGAGGTGGCTTTCCCTGATAAGAAAGGGCTTTATATCTCTAGTGATAATACAGGGGATAAAGCTAATAAAGCTTTTTTCTCTGATGTAAATAAAGAGTCACAGAAATATGATTATATTGTCTGTACACCCTCTGTAAGTACTGGGGTTTCACTTGATAACAACCACTTTGATTTTGTAGGAGGCGTGTTTTCAGCAAACGTTAATACTGCTAATGATTGCATGCAAGCTTTGGGTCGGGTTCGTAA
>CAIYPC010000307.1 GCA_903927975.1 uncultured Bacteroidota bacterium
AGAAGGCAGGAGGGCAAAGATAAATCTAGGCGGTATGCTTGTGGGATCTGTAGCATAAAAATCATTTAAGCTAAGAACGGCTTGTATTACAAGCCAAAAACACAATACGCTAATAATAAGTTTTGAATTGCCAACTGTATTAAGAGAGGTAGAATGAAGCATTGCAAAATAAAAAAGCAAAAGCGCGATAACAGTCGTGGAGATAAAAACAATGGTTATGTAAAGTGGAAGATTTTCAATCATAGATTCATAATTAATAGGTTTAGGAGCATTTCAAGTTATACACTAATATCAAACGTAATTAGGGCAGCAATGGTAATTTGTGCTTTTATATTTTATTATACCTTTTGCAGAATGGGCGTAAAGAAATAATCGCAAAAAAACAAATTGCATATATAATCGGTAATGAATATCCTAAATTTTCGTGACTGGATGCAATGAGCATGAAATAAATAATAACGATGATGCACAACCGAAAAATAGGTCTAAAAAGAGATGAGCTACCAGCTATGAAAGTTGTTACGCCTCTCGGGCGGTCAATGAAAAAGATGCGATTTTTGGCAGGCTCAGTTAGTGTGGGCATAGACAAAATATAGAATTGTCCATTGGGCAAATTCAATTCGGCTTTTGGGTTAATAATCTAAAATACGGAAAAATTGCCGGAAAAGTTTTTTCCGAAAAGTATTAGGAATGAAT
Organism: uncultured Bacteroidota bacterium; assembly: GCA_903927975.1. GTDB lineage: Bacteria > Bacteroidota > Bacteroidia > Chitinophagales > Chitinophagaceae > Puia. The sequence continues at coordinate 697 of CAIYPC010000307.1, forward strand.
AATAGCTTTTACACAGCCCCTTCCAGTTGAAATTTATTCAGGCTTTTATATAGTCCATCTTCGAGCGAAAGTAGTTGATGATGTGTGCCGATTTCCTTTATTGTTCCTTTTTCAAGAACAATTATTTTATCAGCATTGCGCACGGTTGAGAGCCGATGCGCAATAACAAAAGAAGTTCTATTCTTCATCAAATTATCCAGTGCTTCTTGCACGATAGATTCAGAAGCCGAGTCGAGAGAACTTGTTGCCTCATCTAAAATAAGAATGACAGGATTTTTTAAAATAGCCCTTGCAATAGCAATGCGCTGTCGCTGACCGCCTGAAAGTTTAATACCACGTTCGCCGACTATCGTTTCATATTTTTCAGGGAAGCTGGCGATGAATTCATGAGCATGCGCCTGATTTGCTGCGCTTTCAATTTCTTCTTGCGTAGCATCAGGTTTTCCATAAGCAATATTCTCGCGGATGCTTCCACCAAAAAGCAAAACATCCTGCGGCACAAGCGCCATTTGTTTTCTTAATTGTGATAAAGGAATTTTTGCAGCTTCCTTGTCACCAAAAAATATTTTGCCTGATTCCGGATCATAAAAACGTAATAACAGTGCAGCCAAAGTTGTTTTCCCGGAACCGCTCGGACCTACAATTGCAATCTGCTCGCCCGGCTCAACTTTCATACTAACGTTGTTCAATACACGTAATTCCTGTCTGGATGGATAACTAAAAGATACTTCCTCAAAACTCACGCTGCCATTCAATTTATATTCTTCTATCAATGGTTCATTAAATGTTTTCACATCTTCTGGCTGCGCTTGTAATAATTCTCTTACGCGCTGCGTTGCCCCCAGTGTTTTTTGTAGTTGTGTATATAAATCTGCAAAACCTGCCATACTTCCGCCAACGAATGCGGTATAAACAACGAAAGCAGTCAAATCGCCAAAAGATAATTTTCCGGCTTGCATCAAACCTGCGCCAAACCACACTACCAACACAATAGTTCCAAAAATGCTGAATATTAAAAACGAAGCGAACAAACCGCGGTTCTTTCCATTTTTCACTGCCATGGTAACAACTTGTTTCAAGCTGGAAGCATAGCGTTTCATTTCATACCATTCATTCGAAAATGCCTTCACATTGCTGATGCCTTGCAAAGTTTCCTGAACAATGGTGTTTGAATCGGCAAGTTGATCTTGTGTTTGTCGTGATACCGAACGAATTCGTTTGCTGAAAAAAATCGCCATCGCTACAATAACAGGAACGACCGAAAGCATAAGCAACGTGAGTTTCGGTGAAATGTAAAATATCAAACCCATCCCTATAATTAATATTAAAACTCCGCGAAGCACTTCCGCTAAAACGCTGGTGACAGCGTCCTGAATCTGGGAAAAATCTGCACTGATGCGACTCGACAACTCCCCGACCCTTCGCTGCGCAAAAAATTCCATAGGCATGGTAATCATGCGCTGGTAAATATCTTTGCGCATATCTGCAAGGGCATTCTCCCCCACATCAGTAAAAACATAAATGCGCATGAAAGAAAAAAATGTTTGAACGGCAAGCACAGCAACCATTGCAAATGCAATATTTCCTGGAGTGAAATGAAAACCAACTTTTGCAATATTATTTGCGCTGTCGATGAGCTGCTTTAATAAATATGGAAATGCCATCGTTGTTATGCTCGAAAGCGCAATGAAAAGCAGACCTGCAGCAAACTTCCAGCGATAAGGCTTTACATAAGAAAAAATAAGTAATGCCTGCCTAAAATTCTCTTTAGTCAATTTCGCTTTAGGTGCTTCGTCTTTTAATGAACCATTGCCACCACGATTATGTCTCGCCATCCAAAAATTATTTTATCTGATAAAAATTAAAAAAAAGAGTTGTGAATGAATATGACGGATGGGAAGTGGAAATATTTTAAATTTCCGAGAAGAAAAATTAAATAGTTGTTTTCGAAAATATTAAAGAAGAATTTTTATATCAATGTCTTCTTTTTATACCAAGCTGTTGAAGGAAATTTCCAATATTTGGCTTTTTTCTATAAGAGGTATTGGTAACTGTATCTCTGATACTTCTGCTATTACTATAATCCGAATTTAGAAGCACAAGAATATCTTTTCTTCCATCGCCAGCACTCACATATTCGTTTTGTTTCGCTACAAAATTTGTTCTTTTATTTTGAACGATGATAAGAAAGGTATCACTTTGAAGATTTGAAAACTTGAACTTAAATCTGCCCTTTGAATCAGTCTCCGTCTGGCCTGAAAGAGGACTGCTTATCTTAACAATGGCATCAACAGGGATGATAGTGTCTTTGCTCGCTGAAACAACTCCAGATATCTCCGTTGTTTTATTGCTCTTAAACTGGTTGTATATGGTAATCGAAAAAGTGATAACGCCAGCAATCGTTACAAAAATAATTTTGCCTTTCGTGAACCAGTCAGTTATTTTGGAGAAGTCCATAAGCGGTTGTTGATTGATAACAAAACAATAAGCCTTTCAGATCAAAGCTTTCTCTTTATTGCTTTTCCATAGCAAATTATGGCTTCATAAGTATAATTGTCAGAATTCGAGGGATTGAGGTTTTGTCGCTGTTGTCGAAGTATTCTTTGAGGTCAAGAACCCTAAGTTCGTATTTTTTTGCAGCTTCAACAAAATCAGAAATATGGTGCGTAAAACACTCAACGATCTGCATTCCATCTTCGTTTTCAAATCTGGCTTTAGAACCTGAATATTGTTTGAAAGGATGCAACTCTCCAATATAAATATATCCGCCGTTCTTTAATAATCGCGAAGCTTGTTTGAAAATATAATCAAGGTTTTCAATATGCTCAAGTACCAAACTAAATGTTATCAGATCGAATTGCTTTTCAACAAACAACCATTCTTTATTAATATCTGCCTGAATAAATTCAACCTTATCAGAAAAAATTTTTTCTTTTGCTTTCGCAAGCATCTCATTGGAAAAATCAACCGCAGTTACATGATTTGCATTTTGAAAAAGCCATAAAGTATTTTTTCCAGTGCCACAGCCAATCTCCAAACATTCACTGAAGGAAATATTTTCTAAGTTTTCACGCAATGCAATTGCTTCGAGATTTCTTGTTTTATTTTCATTGCTGTCATATTGTGAAGACCAAATATTGTATGCATGTTTTGTATCCATAAAATTTTACTTCCGCTTAGCAAAATATATTTTTTTGAGATACAGTCAACAACTCTTTTGGGATGCAGAATTAAAAAATTGTTTTACTCTTTATAGCTTTTTCATTGGCTGTTTTTTCCAGTAAGTGAGGCTCCTCCATAACCATTCCAACGGACCAAACCTAAAATAACGAAGCCATATATTGCTCCATGTAATTTCAATGACCCACACTACGCCAACTACATAATATATTTCATACCGTTGCAATTTTCCATACATGCCAAAAGCAATTCCATAGAAAAAAACACCGCATAAAATCGATTGCATTAGATAATTTGTAAATGCCATTTGTCCAACTGGCCTTAATAATTTAAACAACCGATTAAACCAACCAGACTTATAGCACAACATAATTAACCCAAAAATCCCCAGCGATCTGAATGTCCTTGACAATTCATAAAATTGTAAACTCACATTTTTTGCAATGTCAAACTGATTGAATTTAAAATGAGTCAGCGGCTTCAATCTATAATAAGACATAAGCAGCCCTGCTCCTAAACCAACAATAAATAGGAGCCAATATATTTTTATCGAGACATCACCTGTCAATATTCCTGTCTTAAAAAAAGCCATCCCTAAAAACATAAACACAAGAATGTCCCAAATGCCATAGTAGCTGCCATAAAATTCAAACCTTGTACTTGTAGTACTAATATTCTCATATAAATCTTTATAATTTCCCCTTATCTGTCTTAAATTTTTTTTCATCTCTTTTTGAAGATTCTCGTCGCTTGAGTTTTCTTTATCCCCGGTCATCGTAGCTAAACTTTCTTTTTGCAGTTCTGTAAGTTTCACTTTGGTCGTATCAAGTTTTGCAATTGCTTCTCCTTTACTAATCATACTTTTCTCCTTATAAAGTTCGCGGTTTTCTCTCACCATCATTAAAAGCAAGCACACAGCAGCTAAGATCAATAATGTTTTTGCTGGCAATTTTCTAAACGCAAACATGATAATGCCGCAAATTGCATACTCAAATAATATATCACCGTTCCATAATAAAATAAAGGCATCAACCAAGCCAAAAACAAGCAGCCATAGTTGACGACGAATAAAATATTCTGCGGTCATCATCCCATCAACTCTTTTTTCTAATCTCGTAATAAACAAAATGACACCTGCACCGAACAACATCGAAAAAATAGCACGCTGGCTTCCTTCCAAAAACCAGTTGATAAAATACCAAACCTTTTCATTGACTGTTCCTAATTCTTTTAATAATGTCAGATTATCTGCTGCAGGATCCGGCATTGCGAAATATGGGATGTTCATCATCAAAATCCCAAGCAGAGCAATACCTCTGAGACAGTCGATTATTACTATTCTTTCGTTTTGACTTACAGGTGCAGCAATTGCCGATGGTATTTCCAGATTTGATTCCATATAGTCAATAGTTAAAAAATAATGAGTGGTGGAGAGGAAATACGTTTGTATTTCAAGGGCGAGAAAGCTATACTAAATGTAACTGATATATAAATAAAAAACAAAAAGTGTAATTGTTGTGAAGAGTTTCCATAGAGGTTTCGCATTGTTTCTTGTTAGCATTGTTGCTATCAATTAACTTTATGATAATGCATTTTCTGCTTTCAAAATTTTATTGCTATAAAAAACTACTGCACATGAAACGCTTCTTAATTTTTATCATCATTATTTTTTCTTCGCAATTCATCAACGCTCAGCAAACACAAAAGCCACCGTTATATGGAAAAAATTGGATGGCGATTACAGGTAAAGCTTATGGCGCAGAAGCTGGCGCACAGATTTTTCAGAAGGGTGGGAACGCTATTGATGCAGCATGCGCTATGCTTGCTTCAGTTTGCACGATGTGGACGGTGTTAAGCTGGGGCGGCGAAACACAAGCGCTCATTTATAACCCGCATACCGGAAAAGTAATTTCTATTGATGCGCTTGGCTATGCACCGACCGGAGCAACTGCACAATTTTTTAAAAATAAAGGAATGAATTTTCCTCCTGAATATGGTCCACTTGCAGCAGTAACGCCCGGCACTCCGGGCGGGCTTTGCTATCTGCTTGCAGAATATGGAACCATGAGTTTGAAAGAAGTGCTCGCACCAGCAATGCAACAGGCTGCCGGTTATGCAATTGATGCGGCAATCGCAAACAGTATGGAAGCAAATAAAAAAAGAATTAAAGAATGGCCTTATAGCAAAGCAGTTTTTCTTCCACACTCCGGAGAAAAAAGAGAAGCACCAGAGGCAGGCGAAGTTTTTGTGCAGAAAGATTTATTAGAGACATTAACCAAAATGGTGGATGCTGAACAAGATGCATTGAAGAAAAAGAAAAGTCGCAAAGAAGCTATCTATGCAGCTTACAATCGTTTTTATAAAGGTGATATCGCAAAAGAATTTGTTCGTGGTTGTCAAGAACAAGGCGGATTGATCACCATGGAAGATCTTGCCAATTGGAAACCCGTTGAAGAGGAACCATTGCATGTAAATTATAAAGGCATTGAAGTTTACAAATTGCAACAATGGTCGCAAGGCCCATCATTATTACAGTCGCTGAATATCCTTGAAAATTTTGATCTAAAAGGAATGGGATATAATAGCACGCGATATATCAACACCATTTACCAAACCATGAGCCTCAGCTTTGCAGATCGCGATTTTTATTATGGCGATCCGTATTTCCCTCCCGAAGAACCGATGAAAGGATTATTGAGCAAAGAATATGCGAAAGAAAGAGCGAAGCTGATCATGAGCGATAAGAACAATGCAGATATTGGGCCCGGAGACCCCTACCCTTTTGAGGGTAAAACAAATCCTTACATGAACATGCTACAACACAGAGATGTTTCAGAAGCAACAGGACCAATTGATAGTTTGTATATGCACAGGCTTTGGCTTGGCACAACA
>CAIYPC010000308.1 GCA_903927975.1 uncultured Bacteroidota bacterium
CGCAACATGGATAAGTCCAAGCGGTAACGGAGTAAAGGCATTGATAAAAATTGCAGATGGAAATAAACATAAAGAACATTTCCAAGCACTACAAGATATATTCCCCGATATTGATAAAAGCGGTATAAACCCTTCAAGAGTATGTTACGAAAGTATTGATACAGAAATTCTTATTAATAAAAAAGCTACTCCATTTACAAAGACTAAAAAAATAGAGAGAGTTGTTGAAACGATAAGGAAGGATAACCAAATAGAAATATTTAACAATATACTTAAATGGTTATCAAACAAAGGAAGTAGTTTTACAACAGGAGAAAGGAATTTATTTATTTTTAAACTTGCAGGTGCTTGTTGTAGGTTTGGTATAAGTAAAGATGATTGCTTTAGTCTATGCAATATGTCGATATTGGCAAACGATAATGAGTTTACAAATAAGGAAGCTGAACAAGCGATAAGGTCTGCATACAAACAAAACGATAGTTCATACGGAAGCGCATCTTTTGAAAACGACAAGTTAGTTGACAGGGTAAGTAAGTCAGAAGTTATATTAGAAAACACAGAAATATACGATTTAGAAATAAGACCTAAAGATGTTATTTTTGGGGAGGACGTAAAGGGAGAAGCATTATCAATATACGACAAAGGATATGAAAGTGCAAAATCAACTTATGTTCCCGAAATAGATTATCATTTTAAATTTAAAAAGGGAGAAAACACCTTACTAAGCGGAATCGGAAATTACGGAAAATCAACCTTATTGAAATTTCTTTTGTTTATGCAGGTTATAAAAGATAAAGAAAAGATTGCAATATTTTCTCCCGAAGAATTACCTGCAAGTGAATTTTACCACGACTTAGTAGAGATGTGGTACGGACAAAACTGTACTCCCGATAATGAAAACAGACCAAGCAAAGCAGATTATGAAACAATTTACGATATGGTATCAAAACATTTCTTCTTTGTTTATCCTAAAGATTTATTGCCAACTCCCGAATATATTAAAGAAAGGTTTTTAGAGTTAATTATAAAGGAACAGGTTAGATTTTGTATTATAGACCCATTCAATCAATTATCTAATGATTATAAAAGTACAGGTGGAAGGTCAGATAAGTATTTAGAGGTTGTTTTAAGTGATTTTGGTAGATTTGCACAACGAAATAATGTATATTCGATAATTGTGGCACACCCAAGACAAATGCAGAAGGATAACACAAAAAACTATCCTTGTCCCGAAGTATTTGATTTAGCGGATGGGGCAATGTGGAACAATAAAATGGATAATATTTTAATGTACCATTTACCTAATAGACAAACAAACCCACATGATACAACGTGTGAATTTCACAGCAAAAAAATAAGAAGGAGAAAGATTGTTGGTCAGTTAGGATTTACTACATTTGAGTATTTCCCTAAAAGAAGAAGATTTTTCTTTAACGGACACGATTATATGGCAGATGCTATTGCTTTACAAACAACATATAAACAAAGTAGTTTAAGTGAAAATAACGACTTTTTAACAACCAAGCCAACAGCAATACAACCGAGTACGGAGTTTGAGATAAAGAGATTAGTAGAGCCAAAGATTAATGAAATGGGAGAAGAAGAAAGCCCTGTATATACTTAAGGTTTGCGATTACTACGGGATATTTGATGTACGAG
>CAIYPC010000309.1 GCA_903927975.1 uncultured Bacteroidota bacterium
GAGTATTCCTTCTTTAATAATGCCCTTGTTCATTTTTGAAGAACCAAATTTTCTGTCTTCAAAAATAATAGGCACTTCTTTAATCTGGAAGCCCAGTTTCCATGCAGCAAATTTCATTTCTATCTGGAATGCATAACCGACAAAGTGTATTTCGTCAAGGTTGATGGTTTCAAGGACTTCTCTTTTATAGCAAACAAACCCTGCGGTTGGATCGTGTACTGGCATCCATGTAATCAGGCGCGTATAAAGAGAGCCTCCTTTTGATAATAAAACGCGATCACGAGGCCAGTTCACATTACCGCCGCCTTTCACATATCTGGAGCCAATGGCTACATCAGAATTGAAATATTTGCATGCCTGATACAAACGTTCCAGATCTTTTGGGCTGTGCGAAAAATCGGCATCCATTTCAAAAATGAAATTATATCTTCTATGAATAGCCCATTTGAAACCATGGATATAAGCCGTGCCTAATCCTGATTTTCCTTTGCGCTGCTCAAGAAATAATTGCGTGGGATATTTTAGCTGTAGTCCTTTTACTATTTCACCAGTTCCATCGGGAGAGCTATCGTCAATCACCAATACATGATATCCTTCATTCAGCGAGAAAATTGCCTGAAGTATATTAACGATATTTTCTTTTTCGTTATAAGTTGGTATGATGACTATCTTTTCCAAAGACTATCCTAGTATGAATTATTATAAATGTACAATTTTTTTCCCGACTAAGGTCAAGGCTGATTATTAACCAAACTGTTTAAGCCTTTTTTAACAGGGTACGATTTAAAATTTCGGTAAGCTTTTGCTTTGTGTGCATGGGGAAATCTCCTTTCATCATCCAATCATAATACTGAGGTTCAGCTTTCAGAACGTCTGCCACCGCACGTCCCTTGTGTTTGCCAAAATTAAATGTTTCCACCCCATTTTCAAAGACAAATCTTCTTGCAAAGTCAACAATGGGATCCTCTCCTACAAATTTGAGAATGCTATCAATATTGTTTCCTAATTGTGGATATTTAACAACCTGAGCTTCCAGGACTTCCCAGGTGGCAGAAGCATCTACTTCGGCACTATGCGCCCCATCCAGATTTTTGCTGCAGTAAAATTTATAAGCCGCGCTTAAAGTGCGCTGCTCCATAAAATGAAATATTTTTTGAACATCAACCAATTTTTTGGTCTTGCAATCGAATTCCATTCCGCTGCGCAAAAATTCTTCTGCAAGCATCGGAATGTCAAAACGATTAGAATTATATCCTGCTAAATCACATCCTTCAATAAATTGTTTGAGTTCGTTCGCTACTTGCTTAAAAGTTGGTGCATCCTTCACCATTTCATTTGTGATGCCATGTATATCCGAAGTGACTTGGGGAATTGGCATTTCAGGATTGATCAATTTCCTTTTTGTGATCTTTTTCCCATCAGGAGAAATTTTCACGATCGCAATTTCAACAATCCTATCGTTTGAAAGATTAATCCCGGTTGTTTCTAAATCAATTACCGCAAGGGGCTTTGTAAGTTGTAACATCTATTTAGTTCTAAAGTTTTAAGGCAATTGTAAGTGGGCGACACATCCTGATCCATTATTGTTGCCGCACTTTATCGTTAGAATTTTACTGATTACTTTAGGCGCAAATGTAATTATATATTGCAATATCAACCCATCATACATAAATGCATTCCCAATTTTCGCGAATCAATACCTGAGATAGAGAACAATAGCGAAAATTGTACCCTTTTTTGTCAAACATGCTCAAACCCACAGCTTTATTCACTTCCAAATAATTTTCGGCAACCAGCTTGCATTTATCGGTTTTTTATATTTACTTTGATTTACCATTTTACATCTTCTTTCTCTATCCTTGGTATTAACCGTTACCCAATTCCAATCTTGATCCGTCTCCTCTGAATTTCCTGGTGCTTTATTCTATTACCAGGTCAGTTTATTAACTTTAAATACCACAAAAATGAAAAGGAGAATCTTAATTATCGCATTGGTTGCTTTTGCAGCAATTGCAGTTACATCATGCACTACTCAAAGAAGCGGGTGCAAGGCTACACAAGGATTTCTTGGATACGGCAGCCGCTGATTTTTATAAAAAATCGGATTAAATAA
>CAIYPC010000310.1 GCA_903927975.1 uncultured Bacteroidota bacterium
AACTAGGGATTGATGATTTTATTATCCTTGAAAAGGAAGGTGCGGCGGGAGGCTTGTCTTCCAGCTTTGTAGATGAAAATGGGTTTACGTGGGACCTTGGCGGCCATGTCCAGTTCTCGCATTATAAGTATTTCGATGACCTGATGTTGGCGGCCCTTGGTAAATCCGGCTGGCTGACACATCAACGCGAGTCGTGGGTTTGGATTCAGGATCGCTTTGTTCCATATCCGTTTCAAAGTAATATCCGCTATTTATCGATTGAATATGTTTGGAAGTGTCTTCAAGGGGTTATACAGGAATATAAGCAGCCTTCATTTATTAAACCTGCGAATTTCAGAGAGTGGATTTATAACACTTTCGGGGCAGGAATTGCTGAGATTTTTATGTTGCCTTATAATTATAAAGTATGGGCTTTCCCTCCCGAAATGATGAGCTATAGTTGGGTTGGTGAACGGATAGAAGTTACAGATCTGGAACGAGTTACTAAAAATATTCTATTTGAACTTGAGGACCTCTCTTGGGGACCAAACAGCATTTTTCAATTTCCGAAATATGGGGGCACTGGTTCAATTTGGCTGGCTGTTGCCAGATTAATAGGTGAAAAAAAAATCTATTTCCACAAAGCGGTAAGTGTGGTTGATAACCTGAAGAAAACAATTCAGTGTGCTGATGGCACTACTTACTCATACGAAGCACTTATTAATACAATGCCACTAGATATTTTTGTAAATCACATGCAACATCCTGACCCTAAACATATAGAAGCGGTAAAATTGCTAAAACACTCTACTACCCATGTTATCGGTATCGGACTTAAAGGACGGCCCAAAGATGAGCTTAAAACTAAATGCTGGATGTATTTCCCTGAAGATAATTGCCCTTTTTACCGGGTTACTGTATTTTCCAATTATAGCCCCAATAATGTGCCCGATATTAATACCTACTGGTCGCTTATGGCCGAAGTAAGTGAATCACCTTATAAACCAGTTAACCGCGATGCGCTGGTGGAAGATACTATACAGGGAATGCTGAATGCAAAATTAATCGAGAGCAGGGATGACATTGTAAGTATATGGCAGAAGTCTCTGAATTACGGTTATCCTACCCCTTCGACCGACCGCGACAAAGCCATTAAAAGGGTGATTCCTGAATTGGACCAACAAAAAATTTATTCGCGTGGGCGCTTCGGTGCCTGGAAATACGAGGTATCTAACCAGGACCACTCTTTGATGCAAGGTGTCGAAATCGTCAATAAATTAGAATTAGGTATTCATGAAGTAACACTACCTTTCCCCAACATTGCCAATGGTATGTGGGGGAAATAATGCCTTGTCCTAAAATAAGTTTTACAGTTGTATCAAAATCCAAAGTTATTTTACAATGTCAATTGGGATTAATTGATTGGGATAATAAGAACTGATAAGCTGCTTAGTGGAAACGCAGCAGTTTTACGGTTAGTGAAATTGTTCTTGCTATGAACGTTGTTATTTTCCTTGTAGCTGCCCTGCAACTTGGCCTTGAAACAGCCCTTTATTCTATGCTTGATTATTTCGGGGATATTGACCCACCTGTTTCGGGGCATATTGACCCACCCTGTGGAGGGATTATTTCGGAGCATACTGACCCACTCGTTTCGGAGCAAGCTGACCCACCCGTTA
>CAIYPC010000311.1 GCA_903927975.1 uncultured Bacteroidota bacterium
TGAATGGATATCCGTAATTTCTTTAATGGTTGTTTTCTTTTTTGAGAGCATCATGTTCCCAACCATTTTTGCTTTAGGAGTAAAAGATTTAGGGCAGCACACGAAAAAAGCGGCTTCATTCATTATCATGTCAATTGTTGGCGGGGCTGTGGCGCCTAAAGTAATGGGCATACTCATTAGCGAATATCACTCAACTGCTTTTTCATACATCGTTCCGCTTATATGCTTTGTTGTTGTGGCCTGGTATGGCTGGGTCGGCTATAAAGTGAAGGGCGGCTCGGGCGTTGTGAAAGTGCAGCTCGGAGGCCATTAAGAATCATTGCTACCCCAAACACCTACTAGTGGCATAAAATTTTTAGATGTATCTTTCGTTTGAGTATTTTATGATCCTAAAAAAGGAGATCAAATATTCAGAGAAATTTTTTCAAACACAATTTTTTGTGGCCTGTTATGTGTGGATCACAAAACGCCAAAGATCTTGAAGCATAAGTGCATTTCTTCAAACACTCTAAGCTCCTTATGAAGTTTTTGAACCGTGATTATTGGATCAAATCTGGATCGTACAGTTTAATTACTAACCTCCAAAGTCTTTTATTTGGCTTTGGTAGCTTTTATTTACTGGTACGAACTTTAGGCAAAGATAGTTTTGGGGTCTGGGTGCTATTTGCCGCTACCACAACAATATTCGATATGGCTCGCAGCGGCCTGATTCAAAATGCGCTGATCAAATTTTTGTCCCATAGCGCAGAATCCGAAAACAATGATATACTTTCAGCCTCCTTTTTTCTGAGCGGTATTTTAATGATCATCTGCATTATTGTTAACATTAGCCTGGCCAGTTTCTTTGCAAATCTTTGGCATTTCCCTGCATTGGTGCCGATGTTTTATACCTATAATATTGTTTATTTATTACAAGGAGCCCTTTCGCAGTTTCAATGGATAGAACAAGCTCGGTTAAGTTTTAAAGGGATCCTTGTTACAAACATCATCAAGCAGGGTGGCTTCTTTTTTTATATTCTAACATGCTATTTGCTTCATATCAATGTTTCATTGATGCATTTGATTTATGCGCAGGCAGTATGTGCATTAATAGGTGCTGTGGTTGAATATTTTTTTATCAGAAAATATCTTTTCTTTTCTTTTAAATTAAATATGGGTTGGATTAAACAGCTGTTTAATTACGGAAAATTTGCATTCGGCACTTCCATCAGCGCAATCTTATCGCCTACTATCACGCAATGGATGCTGGGCGCATTGTTGTCCCCTGTTGCTACAGGGAGTTATAATATTGCTATGCGGATAACGAGCCTGACTGCTATCCCCAGTAGCGTGATTGGTTCTATTGTTTTCCCTCAGAGCAGCAAACGGTTTGCTACGGAAGGGCGTGATGCGATCAAATACTTATACGAAAAATCTGTTGGGGCTGTTCTTGCCATTCTAATCCCCGGTCTGCTTTTTATATTTCTGTTTCCCGGTTTTGTTGTTCATCTCATTGCAGGAGGAAATTATCCAGAAGCAATTTCCGTAACAAGACTTGTAATTATTACATGTATCAGCACTCCCTTTGCCAGACAGTTTGGAACAATTTTAGATTCGATAGGGATGGCAAAAATAAATTTCATCTTCATTTTATTTTCTACGGCGGCAGAATGGACTATGGGCTATATAATGATCAATAAGTATGGCCTTATAGGTGCAGCTTATGGAACATTGATTATAGATTCAACAATCCTTATTGCAATTCAAATTATATTAAGCAAAAAACTTGGGGTTAATATTCTTAACTCGTTCATTTATGCAATAAGATTTTACCCAGAATTTTTTAATAAATATATTAGGCCAATAAATAAAACACGGGAAGAAAAGCACGAAGTGCAGGATGACACTGGGTTATAGATTTTTTTTAATACTTCTGCCTAGATAAATTTTTCTTGTAAGCTCATGATTTGCCCTAACACTTTTCCATAAACGAGTGCAGGCAATGCTTTTATTGGAGAATGTCTCTTTAGTACCTGATATTGATCATTCAAGTAAAGCTTCCAGTTAGATGAGTTTAATTGAGCTCTCCCAAATGTAACGCAAGGTTCATTGATTTGAGTGGTATGCCACCACCCTGATGGAAACAAAAGCGTTTCGCCCTGTTGCACAGTAATTTTAATAGGCGTGGCGTTTTTGAAAAGTGGATATTTTTCGTAATCAGGATTGAAAAAATTTATTGGAGAAGCCTTCGGGTAGTCTTCTCTCGGGTACATATATTTTGTTTGATCCGGCGAGAACATAAAAAAATCTTTCGATCCGTATAGCTGAGTTATCTGCGTATGCATGAACAACGCATCATAGTGAAGAAATGGAAAAGCTGCTCCTCTTCCCCCTAAAAATATTTCATACACTTCCGTGCCAGTTGTCATAAACCTTGGAAGCAATGGATGATTGATCCTGTCCATTTTGCCAGAGACTATTTCTGGCTTGAATTCTTTAAGCAATTCAGGAAAATATCGTTCTACATTCAGGTTGCAAGGATATGGTGCTGGGTTGTCAGGCGAAGATGCAAGTATTAAATCCACCACCTCTGAAAGAGTATAGGTTATACCTTTCACCTCTTTTTTAAGATGGCCATATTTCGTTTTAAAAAATTCGGGAGTAAGCTTGCCCATAGCGCTCCATTTATGAGCAGCATCAGTAAGAATAACAGGAATGTGAGGATCTATATATTCTTTAAGAAGTTCTTTGTGTGAAATATTGCTGCGCCTGTCTATAGTTGTTGCGCTATAATTAGTTTTCTTTTGAATTTGATCCTGTATCATGATGAAGAAATTGTACGGGGCTACTGTTTATTTTGATAATAAACTCAAAAAATGCAAATAATAGTATGTATAAACCAATTATTGCCAAAATTATAA
>CAIYPC010000312.1 GCA_903927975.1 uncultured Bacteroidota bacterium
CCCAATGGCAATGATAAAAATGCCGGCAATTTGCAAACCCCTTTTCTATCAATCGAAAAGGCATTATCAGTCACTCGTCAATACGCGCTAAAAAATGTAGTTATCAATCTTCGCGAAGGCACTTATTATTTAGAAAAAACAATTGCGATAGAAAAAGTCAGCATGCTTGCGAAAACATTGCAGATCACATCTTATAAAAATGAAAAAGTTTTTATAAGTGCTGCTCGCCGTTTGCGTGTAGAATGGAAGCCGTACAAGAATGGTATTTTTCAGGCAACAATTCCAGAAAATATTTCTTTTGAAAGATTGTACATAAATGGAAAATTGCAAGTGCTTGCGCGCTATCCAAATTACGATTCATCGGCAAGAGTTTTTCACGGCACTGCCGCTGATGCAATTTCCCCTGAAAAAATTGCAAGATGGAAAAACCCTGTTGGCGGTTATGTGCATGCATTGCATGATGGCGAGTGGGGCGGATTTCATTATCGTATCACTGGCGTTGACGATAACCATAATTTACAATTAGAAGGAGGATGGCAAAATAATCGACCTTCCACAATGCATAAAGAATTTCGTTTTGTTGAAAATATTTTTGAAGAACTGGATACAGTAAATGAATGGTGGCTTGATAAAAAAAATCGCATCCTATATTATTATCCGCCCGAAGGAATGAATTTATCCAATACATTAATTGAAGTTTCTAATCTAAAAAATACGATTGAACTTCTCGGGTCTGTAGAAAATCCAGTGGTAAATGTTGAATTAAAGAATCTGAGTTTTGTTCACAATGAGCGGACTTTTATGGATACAAAAGAACCACTGCTCCGCAGCGATTGGACAATTTATCGTGGCGGCGCCGTGCTGCTCGAAAGAACGGAAAATTGTAAAATAACAGATTGCAGTTTTGTTGGTTTAGGTGGCAATGCAATTATGTTCAGTGACCATAATAAACATGATACAGTAAGCGGCTGCCTGATTGAGCATATTGGTGCGAATGCGGTTTGTTTTGTCGGCAATCCAAAAGCAGTTCGATCGCCGTTGTTCAGTTATGAAAAATCTATTTCTTATGATCAGTTAGATAAAGCTGCAGGACCACTCAATAATGATTATCCGCAGGAATGTGCTGTTGTTGATAATCTATTTCATAATCTCGGCGAAATTGAAAAGCAGGCGACGGGTGTTGAAATTGAAATGTCATCGTCTATAACGGTGATGCATAATAGTATTTATAATACGCCGCGTGCAGGCATTAATATCGGCGATGGTTGCTGGGGCGGTCATGTGCTGGCATATAATGATGTGTTCAATACAGTGCTCGAAACTGGAGACCACGGTGCATTCAATTCTTGGGGAAGAGATCGTTATTGGAATGCGAACAGACATTATATGGATAGCCTTGTGGAAGTTCATCCTGAATTGTTATTGCTGGACGCGCAAAAGCAAAATGTGATCCATGATAACCGTTTCCGATGCGATCACGGTTGGGATATTGATCTGGATGATGGCTCAACGAATTATCATATTTACAATAATGTCTGTTTAAATGGCGGCCTTAAATTGCGCGAAGGATTTTATAGGATTGTTGAGAACAATATCCTCATTAATAATTCATTTCATCCGCATGTTTGGTTTAAAAACAGTCATGATGTTTTTGAGCATAACATTGTTACAAAAAAATATTTCCCAATAGAAATAAAAGATTGGGGAGATAATGTTGATGATAATTTATTTTTTGATTCACTTGCTTTGATGGATGCTCAGAAAAATGGAACCGATAAAAATAGTATTGCCGGCAATGCAATGTTCGTTGATCCACAAACAGGGAATTATAGTATGAAGCCAAATTCTCCTGCGCTTGCTATTGGTTTTCATAATTTCAATACAGATAATTTTGGCGTGCAAAAAACTGAACTGAAAAAAATAGCAATGCATGCTCCAATTCCTGTTTTATTGGAAGAACTGAATTCGTCTGGTAAATCAACCATCGTTTCTTTTTTAGGCGGGAAAATAAAATCTGTGGATGGATTGGGCGAGCGATCTGCTTATGGATTACCGTCGGAAGCAGGCGTGATTGTTATTTCTGCAGGTGAAAATAATGTGTTGAGAAAATCTGGTTTGATGGATAAGGATGTTATCGTGAATGCAGATGGAGCAGCAATAAAAGATGTAAAATCGTTGATGGATATTTATCAGTCTTCTAATTGGAAAGGAAAAATTGAAATAGAAGTTTTTCGAAATCAACAAGTGATTAGACTGATACTTTTCTTCAAATAGAATTATGCATTAAATTTTATCAAAGATTGCTTATGAAAGATGAGAATCAAAACAGCAGAAGGTCATTCATAAAACGTATTTCAGCAACTGGCATTGCTTCAATAGGTCTTAGTGATTTTTCCTTTGCCTCGAAAGAAAAATTAAATAAAAAAGACAATGCCACTATATTATTTCAAGGCGATTCAATAACAGATGGAAACCGCAGCCGTAATAATGATTGGAATCATGTGATGGGTCACGGTTATGCATATCTGATATCCAGCAGAATGTGGTTTGATAACCCCGAAAGACATTTTCATTTCTTTAATCGTGGCATTAGCGGAAATAAGATTGAAGACCTTGCGGATCGCTGGCAAAGTGATACGCTTGATGTGAAACCTGATGTGCTCAGCATATTGATTGGCGTGAATGATGTAGATTCTGCGGTCAATAGTGCGGGTCTGGTGAGCCCGAAACAATATGAAAATGGTTATCGATCATTATTGAAACAGACAAAAGAACAAATACTAGGAATAGAAATAGTTATTTGTGAGCCATTTATTTTGCCTGTCGGCAGAGTGAAAAATAATTGGGAGCGATGGAGTGCTGAAATAAAAATAAAACAGGCAAGTGCCGAAAAATTGGCAGCAGAATTCAATGCGATATATGTGCCGTTGCAAGATGAATTTGAACAAGCTGTTAGCAAAGCACCCGCGGAATATTGGATTTGGGATGGCATACATCCAATGCCCGCAGGTCATGAATTGATTGCAAGAAAATGGATCAGCATCGTGAAAAAGAAATCGAGCTATATTTAGCACGAGATTTTAAATTTTATTTATACCAAGAATCTATCCATGCATAAAAAAATTATTGTTGTTTTAATAAGCATATCCAGCTTTTATATTTCTTCCGCACAACTTTCAAACGTAAGTTTCAAATCTTCTGACACAGCATTGCAAAATGCATTCAATTGGGCTAAAGAAACTGCTTTGCATTATAAAGGCAAGCCAGGCGATGCCGTTGGAAAATGGTATGAATCTGCGCTTCCACCACGCGACGCTTTTTGTATGCGTGATGTTTCTCACCAATGCATCGGCGCAGAAATATTGGGTCTTAGTCCAGAGAATAAAAACATGTTCACGCTTTTTGTAAAAAATATTTCTGAAAGTAAAGACTGGTGCTCGTACTGGGAAATCAATAAACATAATAAGCCAGCGCCTGATGATTATCGAAACGATAAAGAGTTTTGGTATAACCTCAATGCCAATTTTGATTTGATGAATGCCTGCTGGCGATTATATTTATGGACGGGTGATACGACTTATATAAATAATAAATTGTTCTCGAATTTTTTTGGCAAATCTGCGAATGAATATATATCCAAATGGATGCTAAGCGAAAATTTATTGTTGATGAGAAAGGCACACCCTAATGCCCCTGTTCCATTTAATATTGAAGATCCTTTTCATCGTTGCCGCGGTTTGCCATCTTATAGTGAAGGTGTACAGAATTTAAAAATGGGAGTTGATTTGATAGCAGCTATTTATCGTGGCTTGTTAACTTATTCGGATATACTAAAGTTAAAAGGGAATATTGCAGGCGCAGATAAGTATGCAAACAAAGCAAAGCCATATCAGGAGCATATTGACAAATATTGGTGGAATGATGAGGTGTCATTGTATAACACTTATTACTCCAACGATAAAAAATTTGGAAGAGATGAAGGAGAAACTTTTTTGCTTTGGTTTGATGTTTTAAAAGACAGCACGCGCAAACGCAAAACGATCCAGCATATCAATTCAATGAATTTAAATGTTGAAAATTTATCCTATCTGCCATTGATCATGTACAGAAATAATTATCACGATAAAGCTTACGATTATATACTTCATCTTTCTAATCCATCAACTGAGAGAAGAGAATATCCTGAAGTTTCTTTTGGTGTGATGGAAGGGATTGTGCAAGGCTTGATGGGGATTGAGGCAGATGCAAGATATAATCGGATAAGCACTATTTACAGAGGGAAGGTTGGAATATCCTGTGAAGTTGACAGCGTTCCTGTTTTGGGGATATACATAAACGTTAATCATGTTAACGATACAAACACAGTATTTTATAATAAAGGTAAAAAGGCAATTACCTGGAGCGCAAAATTTGTAGGTATTTTTTCCATTATCCATGTAAACGGAAAAGAAATTGAAGCAAAGCACGAGAAAGATGAGCAGGGAAATATGATTTCGTATGCGGATATTATTGTTAAGCCTCAAGGAAAGGCAGAGGCAATCGCTAAATGAAAAATGAACTTTAATCCTTTTGCCAAATGCTTTTTAAACTGCTGTACGCTAATTTTTTTATTGAGAAATTTTCTGCTGATTGAATTTTGATATGATTGTAATCTTTGTTCGGGAAGAAAAGTTCAGTCATTACTGTCAGTCCATCATCAGCAAATAATTCAACTGAACTCACATCAATCAACAGAGAAATTTTCGTTGAAGGATTATTAATAAATCTAGGAGCAAAATGTTTAGCAGCAAATTCATTTTGAAAATCAGTTTTTCCTGATTTGGTTCTGTCAATATAAAATTGATTTATGCTTTTGTCGTAACCGATTTTTGTCACTTCGCCAATGTCATTCGAAAGCACTATTGAAAAATTTTTTAGCATATCAATATCCAGATCAAGTCTGCACGGAAATTTTATTTCTTTTATATTTTGAGCAAGATCAAAACTTTTATCAACAGAAATATTTTTGTTGCTGATAATGTTCGATACAATTTTAGCCAATTCTTTCACGGGTTCAGAAGCAATCAAAATATCATTTCCGACATGTTTTATTTTCAATTCTCTTGGCAGTGTCATCGTATTTCTCCAGTTAATTGTAGGAACCTGATTTGCATACATCCAGTTGCTCATCCATCCTAAAAATATTTTTCTATTGGCTGTGTTCGACCATGTAATGCCGGCATATTCATCCGGACCATAATCAAGCCATTTTGTTTTTTCATCTAGTGGGATGAATTTATTTCCATTGAATGTTCCGAGAAAATATTGTGTTGCTGAGCCTTTATTTGGTCCTCCTGGATTTAAATTCACGAGAAGCACCCAAACTTTTTTTCCATGGTCATCCAACGAAAATAAATCAGGACATTCCCATACGCCATGGTGAGCGCCAAGATCTTTTCCAAACTCACTTTCTTTTTTCCAATTTTTTAAATTGGGTGAAGAATAAAATGTGATTCTGTCTTTTGTTGCTAGCGTCATGATCCATTTTTTTTCAGATGCGTACCACATCACTTTAGGATCACGAAAATCTTTGATACCGGGATTTTTTAGAACAGGATTGCCAGCATATTTCGTCCACGTTTCTCCATCATCCAGACTAAAAGCCAAGCTTTGATTTTGAAAATCATCTTTGTTTTTTTCTTCTCCTTTTGGATCATGATGCGTGAAAATGGCAACCAATGGCGTTTTGCCATTCTTGCCAAAGCCAGATGTATTATTTGAATCTACGATGGCGCTACCAGAAAAAATATAACCCAAACTATCAGGATACAATGCAATGGGCATTTCCTTCCAATGAATCAGATCCTTGCTTTCTGCATGCCCCCAATGCATCGGTCCCCACGTAGTTCCATTTGGGTAATACTGAAAAAATAGATGGTAGATTCCTTTATAATAAACCATCCCATTCGGGTCATTTATCCAATGCGCTGCGGGTGAAAAATGTATCTGGGGGCGATGTTGTTCTTGATAGATTTCAGGCGATATTGGTTGCGCTTTGGAGGGAAATGCCGATAATATGCTAATAATAAAATATAGAAATAATCTTTTTTTCATCTCAATATCGTTTTGTGAACTATAAGAATTCCCCTCTGTAACTGTATTGTATCTTCAAATATCGGCGGAAAATTAAGCAAATAAATTGACTGCAACTATGAGGGCGACCTTGAAATCTGCAATTGCCGTGATTTTAAGTGAAAGTCAATGCCAGCAAGCTTTTCGCTCATTTATTTATCAAAAGAATTTGTTGTAAATGGCATTCGTTCAGACGAATTGGTGATCTACCAATTACAATAAATTCATTCGTAAATATTGACTTTGATCTATAGAAAAAATCTGAGATACTCACATTTTCAGAGGAGAAATTGCAAATATGTTCACAATTTCTGGACAGATTATTTTGGATGCACATTCAAACATCCTTACTTTTATTGAGTAATATATAACCTAAAATAATTTTTACTAACGATTAAATTCAAATCCACAATGGCAAAAGCAGCAAAAAAAGCAGCGAAAAAAGCGCCTGCAAAAGCAGCAAAAAAAGCTCCAGCAAAAAAAGCGGCTCCTAAAAAGGCAGCACCCAAAAAAGCGGCTCCTAAAAAAGCAGCAAAGAAGAAATCAGCGAGAAAACCAAACGCAGCTTTCATGAAACCGCTCACTCCGAGCGCAGGATTGGGAGAAGTGATTGGAACAAAACCTTTGCCTAGAACAGAGGTTATTAAAAAAATCTGGGATTATATTAAAAAGAACGGATTGCAGGATAGCAAAAACAGAAGAATGATCAATGCAGATGCAAAGCTGAAAGTAATTTTCGGCAAAGCACAAGTTTCTATGTTTGAGCTCGCGAAAATAGTGAGCAATCATTTGAAATAGGATTGCAGTCAATGCATTTGATCAGATTGCAAGAAATATCTTAACAGATTTCATATCGTTCATTTCGCTTGAGAGATTAAAAACCAAAGCCCCGCTTATGCGGGGCTTTTTGTTGAACTGTTTATCGACTTGGATAACGGTAATGGCTGATAGAAATAAAATAGGAGTTGTCAATTTCATTCATAATTTTTGCAACTCTTTTGGAAACAAAAATCTTGTAGCATGAAATTTTTTTTCGCTTTATTAGTAATGATAAATATTTTTTTTGCTCCCGCTTATTCGCAGAAAGAAAGAGCAGTCTGGAGTAAGAAGAAAGCCAATGAATGGTACAGTGAAAAAGGTTGGTTATGCGGAAGCAATTTCACACCAAGTTCTGCGATCAACCAATTAGAGATGTGGCAAAAAGAGACATTTGATTCTGCGACTATTGATCGCGAATTGGGCTTTGCGGAAAATATTGGAATGAATGTGATGCGTGTTTTTTTGCATCATGTTGCATGGCAAGAAGATCCCACCGGTTTTAAAGATCGCATGAACACTTATCTTGGGATTGCTGATAAACATCACATCAGTACCATGTTTGTGATTTTTGATGATTGC
>CAIYPC010000313.1 GCA_903927975.1 uncultured Bacteroidota bacterium
GGATAAAAATATCTTTTGAAATATTCATGACCGAGACCTGCAGTATTCGGAACATAAACATAAGCTACCTGACCTTTGGTAGCCTCTGTAACTTTCTGCAAATTGCCTTCCACCCAATCTCTGTTGCGCAATTGATATTCATTATCAACAGGCACCACTTTCACAACACGTGAATCTTTATAATCAGCATTTGGACCAACAGTTATCTCAACAATTTTATCGGCAGTGTTTTCAAAATATTGATAAAGCTCTGCTGTTGCTAAAACATCTTTGCCATTCACTGCAAGCAAATATTCCCCTGCTTTCACATTCACTCCGGGTTCGGTTAATGGTGACCGTAAGTTAGGGTTCCAGTTTAATCCACCATATATTTTTTTGATTTGATAACGATTGTTTGCAATAATATAATCAGCGCCCAATAAACCGCCTCGTATAGATTGTGGCTGATACAATTTATCACCAAGATCCGTAATGCGATGATGACCGACTGAAAGCTCGCTGCACATCCATTGGATCACTAAATTCAGATCATCACGACAAGCGAGATGAGGGAGAAAGACAGCATACTTCTTTTTAACAGCTTCCCAATTATTCCCGTGCATGCCGGGGTCATAAAAATAATCGCGGTTAATGCGCCATGCTTCATCAAATATTTCTGGCCACTCGGCAACGGGGTCAATCTTCACTTGTATAGTTGCAACATTTATCATTCCTTTTCCTGGCTCGGGTTTTTCGCCCGCATTCGTTATTCCCCAATTATTATTTTTTATGAACAACATTTTTTTTCCATCTGCTGAAAGACTGTAGCCATCCATTGGCATCACCTCACTATCAGCTCTTTTCTTAAAATTATATTTATGAAGTGTTCCTCCATCATCTGAATATTCTATATAAAAAATATTATCATCATTGCCTGCCGTAAGCTGCGCATAGTTTCCTGATTTAACCGGAATATCAATAATGCGGTTTTGTATTCCATCCCAATCTATTTTTAATGATGGTGTAGCCTCTGGTTTTTTTTCTGTTTTCTTCGCATCATTATCTTTTGCATTATTATTTTCTTTCTCTTCTTTTTTCATTTGCTCCTCATCACTTTCTTTAGCAAGTGGGGAAATGGTTTGATTTTGAAGCGTGACCAAATAAATAGAATTACTTTTTCTGTAATCGTCATTCGACTGATCGAACCAATTGATCACAGGGCCCGCATCTGTGGAAGCAAAGAAGTATAAATATTTTCCATTGCGCGAAAAGGTTGGCTCAGATGCATCGCTCAAACCATCTGTGAGCGGATATGATTTTTGTTCATCAACAGAATACAAAAAAACTTTTTTGAATTGAGTGGACGTTACTTTGGTATAAGCAATCCATTTTGAATCAGATGACCAGTCGCCAAAAATATCCCTGAATGGGCCGGGCACATAATATTCATCAGCATCTATTTTTTTAATTGCACCTGAGGCAACATCCAGGACATAAAGATTTCTTCCA
This sequence comes from uncultured Bacteroidota bacterium, assembly GCA_903927975.1. Taxonomy (GTDB): domain Bacteria; phylum Bacteroidota; class Bacteroidia; order Chitinophagales; family Chitinophagaceae; genus Puia. The sequence continues at coordinate 1,489 of CAIYPC010000313.1, forward strand.
TTATCTACATACACAATTTTTTTGCTATCGGGCGACCATCTTGGATTTGCATAAAAACCTGTGCCTGTTAGTTTGAATGATTTCACATCACCCTTTCCATCCTGCGATTGTATATCTAGCTGATATTCTCCCGATGCATCTGAAAAATAGGCAATTGATTTTCCATCTGGCGACCACGCGGGATTTTTTTCATGAACAGAAGTAGTGTTGGTGATGTTTCTGTAATCTCCTTTCTCAGCAGGCACTGTAACAATTTCTCCTCTGAAATCGAACACAGCACGTGCACCAGTCGGCGATATATCAGCATTGCGGATATACTTTGCGCCTTTCGCGAAACGTTGTCTTAATTCCAAAAGATCAGCGGCAATGCCAATCGTCAATTTTTTTGACGATGCTGTTGAGGGATCATAAATATGAATGTAACCCGCTTGTTCAAAAATTATTTTTCCATTTCCTGCTGATGCATTTAAAACAGGGAAGTCTTTAAATTCAGTGAGCTGTTTAATTTGTTTTGATGAAACATCATAAGAAAATAAATTGAACTCACCATTCCTATCGCTCCTAAAATAAATATTATTCGCCACCCACATCGGTTGAACATCATTGCTTCCCCCATCGGGCTGCGGAACTTTGATAATACTTTTATCAGCAAATGAAAATTGCCATATCCGCGAAATACCCCCACCTCGGTAATGCTTCCATTCCCTGAACTGATCAGGGGTTGGAACATAAGCCAGAGATTTTCCATCAGGCGAATAATCAGCATAAGATGCGTTTGGGATTTCTAATTGTGTTGCCGGACCGCCGGTAACAGGGACGGTGAACAACTGTGTATAGCGTGTAGTGAACAATGCTCTTTGAGAAATAAATAACACTGATTTTCCATCGGGTGTGAAACCACGGACAAGATCAACCGAAGGATGCCATGTTAATCTTTTAGGAATGCCGCCTTCAACCGGGATAATGTACACATCCGTATTGCCATCGTATTGCCCATTGAAAGCAATCCATTTTCCATCGGGGGAAAATACTGGGTTTGATTCGATGCCTTCATCAACAGTCAATCGTCGTGGCTGTAATCCATCAAGATTGGCGACCCAAAGATCTTCAGCATAAATAAAAGCGATGTGATCAGCACTGATTGCTGGCTGAGACAACATGCGTGTGTCTTTTGTGTCGATGCCATAAGCGATTGAGTTGCCAGCAAAAAATAATGCTAAGAATAAAACAGAAGTTAAACGGAGCGTTCTCATTTTATGATAAATTAAAAGTTAGTTTGGGGACAAGGTAGCAGCTTGCTGTAATAAATTAACAGGAAGGTTGAATGATAAAGTTATTGAAATCTTTATGCTGTGGATTATTTTTTTGTGAGGGAAATTTTTAGAAAAATTCCCCCAATGTCAAATGCCAATCGAAAGAATTTTTGCCGACTGCAAAATCAAGTGCCACATTCACGTTTGATTTTTTATTGAACTTGACCCTGATGCCCGTTCCAATGGCAGGGAGAATATATGCAAAGCGATTTGTTGTCGGTTCCGTATAGCTTTGTGCATTTGCAAAAACAACTGCGCCCCAAAAGCCATTTGCCGAAAGATCAAAACGATATTCTCCTTCTGTATAAAGCATTTGTTTTCCGCGATAGCGCCAGCGAGAATATCCTCTGCCGATTTTTTCGCTCACATCGGCTGCGGTAGATGGCAGATCTAAATATGGAACATTTCCATAAGTTCCCCAATATACTGCCCAAAACGCAAGCACTGAATGCCAGTGATCACTGAGCGAAATATATTTTCTGTTATCGAAATAAATCGAAGTCCAATTATATGTGCCACCGAAAAATTTTTCATTGAGCCTGACAGAAAGAGAAGTGTATCCACCACTGATGGGATTGTTCGAATTTGGGCGGCTGTCGAATTCGAAATTGGGTCCGAAGCCACTGGTAGTTGAAGCAGAGCTGGTTCCAATTCCATATTTTTTAAAGTCACTTTCGCCGCTGGTCGCTGGCCAATTTTCGCGGATGCTATAAAAATAATCAAGGTTATATCCTAAGCCGACATAAAAATTATCTTTTATTTGCCGGTTCGCATTCACGTACACGCGTATCTGCTGATTAGAAATCGTATTTTCATTTGAACTGACTGTGCTACCACCAAGACCATAAGTACTCACGTCATTATGAATCACACGCAAATCGCCATTCATATTCCATTTATCATCTTTCAAATAAATATTTGGTTTGATGATGAAGCCGATTCTTGTACTTAGGTTAGTGTAAGGAATAAAATAAATGCTCGACAATGCTGTTGTATTGATCGGTCCCTCTCTGAAAGTGGCGTTGATAGATGTAACGATAAAGCTATTCCCATTTGTGCTGGCACCCGACAATGGAAGAAATGAGAAGAAAACCTTTCTTTCTTTAGGAATTTTCTTTTTTTTGAGATGCACATATTTTACAAAAATGTCAATCAGATCTTTCTGTTTCACTTTTGCCGTGTCCGCATTTTGATCCTGTGCAAAAGCGTTTATAGAAAGAAAAAGAAGTGAAACAAATATTGATATTAAAAACTTAATGGGCATTTATTTACTTTTTTAGGATACGCATCTACGTTGATATGGTTGCTTTTATTAAATGTCTTGCAGAAATTAAATTTTGTATTATATCACAGTCATTCTTCATCACAGCGATTGACTTATGGCTAAGGCAAACGCTGTACCCTGTTTGCCTCAATTGATATTGCAGCGAAAACTATTTTTTGAAATGATTATCCTTGTATCAATTCCCCATTTTGGGGAGAAATTTATACAGTGGTTTTATCGGTTATGCATTTGAGTTAGTGCGTAAGCTGTAGAGTGATGATGGCTATTGGTTCTATAACCATGGAAGAGAATTTTAATCTTATTGACTGGTAGCATTCCTTATTATCATTTCCAAGTCCATTTCAAGAAATTAATTATTCTTAATTTCATTATAAATACCAAACTAACTGTATGTGTTATTTAAGAAAATTTTCTTTCTGGGTGCTGTGCATTTTTATTTGCTTTTTTAGCGTTTCGGATATTGTTGCTCAGTCGGCATCAACCGCTAATACAAACCAACTATTGATTAATGTTGACAATCTTTCAGAGAAATTGATGCCGAAAGTAATTGCGTGGCGGCGTGATTTTCATCAGCATCCCGAACTTAGCAACAGGGAATTCAGAACTGCAGGGATTATCGCTGATCATCTTCGTTCATTGGGAATGGAAGTGAAAACAGGTGTTGCAAAAACAGGCGTGATAGGAATTTTAAAAGGAGGCAAGCCAGGACCTGTTGTCGCGCTTCGTGCGGATATAGATGCACTGCCGATTACAGAGCGCAACAGTCTTAGTTTTCGTTCTTTAGATACTGCTTTGTACAATGGCAAAATTACTGGAGTGATGCATGCCTGTGGTCACGATTCTCATGTGGCAATGCTTTTGGGCGCAGCAGAAATATTATCTTCTATGAAAAAAGATTTGAGGGGAACTATAAAATTTATTTTTCAGCCTGCAGAAGAAGGACCTCCAAGCGGAGAAGATGGTGGTGCAAAATTAATGGTGAAAGAAGGAGCGCTTAATGATCCTAAAGTGGATGTTATTTTCGGTCAGCATATTTCTTCGGGAGATAAAATTGGAACATTCACGTATAGGCCCGGAAGTGTGAGTGCAGAAAATGATATATTCAAAATAACAGTTCATGGAAAGCAAAGTCATGGTGCATCGCCATGGGCGGGAGTAGATCCTATTGTAACTGCTTCACAAATTGTGATGGCGTTGCAAACAATCATCAGCCGAAACAGCAAACTAACTACCAATGCTGCGGTAATTACGGTGGGTTCCTTTCATGCAGGAAACCGTGAGAATATTATTCCAGAAGATGCAATATTAACAGGTACTATCAGAACGTTGGATTCAAACATGCGCAATATTATTCAGCAAAGAATGAGAGAAGTGGTTGCGGGAATCGCTGCAAGCGCAGGAGCAACGGCAGATGTGAACATTAGCATGGAAGATGCGATGCTTGTGAATGATCCTTTATTAACAGATGAAATGTCGCCCATTCTTAAAACACTTGCAGGCAATGAGAATGTTTCAGTAGTATCTGCCGGAATGGGTGCAGAAGACTTTGCTTATTTTGCTCAAAAAGTTCCAGGTTTTTATTTTCAAACTGCTGCTTTGCCTATTGATAAAAAACCTTCTGAAGTTGGTCACCATACACCTGAATTTATGATTGATGAAAGCAGTTTTCAATTGGGTATGAAGGCGCTCTGTTATCTTGCTATTAATTACATGGAAAAACATGCGGCTGCTAAATAAACAATAGAGAAAAGAAAATATGAAATGGTTCAATAAAAAATATCTATTTCTTGTATATTGTTTTGTTTGTGCAAATCTTCATGCACAACAACCCGCAGATGCTCCTGCGGATTTAGATCAATATATTGATAGTGTGCTCAAAATTTTTGAGGTGCCGGGAATAAGCCTCGCTATCGTAAAAGACGGGAAAGTTATTATTGCAAAAGGTTATGGTATAAAAAAACTAGGAGAAAAATCTCCCGTGACATCACACACCTTATTTTCCATCGCCTCCAATTCAAAAGCATTTACAACTGCAGCACTTGCAATATTGGTAGAAGAAAAAAAATTGAAATGGGATGATCCTGTGATCAGTTATTTGCCTTGGTTCCGGATGTCTGATCCTTGGGTAACGTCACAAATTACTGTTCGTGATTTGTTGGTTCATCATAGCGGAATACCTGCTTATTCAGGCGATCTTTTGATTTTTCCTCCGTCGGATTATTCGCGCAAAGAAATTTTGAGCAAGCTGAAAGACATTTCATTGATCCACAGTTTTCGGACAACTTATGCTTATGATAATATTTTATATCTCGCTGCCGGCGAAGTTGTGAAAGCCGTATCTGGCATGGAATGGGAAGACTTTATTCAAACACGCATTCTAGATAAAATAGGAATGACGGAAAGTGTTGCAAGATTTTCAGCGATAAAAAATCACACTGATATTGCATCGGCACATTCGCGCATACAAGGAATTGTGAAAACAGATGATCAATATTTTGAGCAGGCAATTGGCGATGCAGGAAACCCTGCGGGTGGCATTGCGAGCAATGCCGATGATATGGCGAAGTGGCTCATCACCCAAATAGATTCCGGTGCTGCGCCAAATGGCACACGCATATTTAAAGCGGATGCTACAAAAGATTTATGGAAGATAGTCACGCCCATTCCTATTGGAACTGCGCCTGTCGGATTAGAGCCATCGCAGATGGATTTTTGGGGTTATGCATTGGGTGTTCGCATTTATAATTATGGAAAATATAAAGTGGTAGGTCATGGTGGAAAATTAGATGGCTTTGTGTCGCAAGTAGCATTTGTGCCGAAATTAAAATTGGGTATCGCAGTGCTTACGAATCAGGAATCTTCGAGTGCATATTGGGCTGTTATATATCATGTGTTCGATTATTATATGCAGAATAAAAAATTTGATTGGTTGAGCGGCTTTAAAAAACAAAAAGATTCGTCTCTGGCAGAATCAAAACGAGATTGGGAGAAAGCCAACATCAAACCCAATAGTAAAATATTATATTCGCTGCCACTTGAAAAATATGCAGGCACTTACCACGATGCTTTTTATAGAGATGTTATTATTGAAAAGCAAGGAGAAAAATTAATTTTAAAATTCAAACAGACACAACAGTTGGTGGCTGATTTAATTCCGTTTCAATATGAAACTTTTATTGCAAAATTTCACAATGCCAGTTTGAAAGCAGATGCATATACAAGTTTTTCAATAGGGCCTGATGGTAATGTTGATCAAGTGAAGATGAAAATAATTGATCCTGATTGTGATTTGAGCTTTGATGAATTATCACTAAAACGAGTAATTATTAAATGATGATATTCGAAAATTGAGGACATCATTCTATAAAAAATTTTATTGGCTAACTAAAATATCTAACAAATGGATTTATCTAAAAGCAAAAAAGGTACGGCTGCAGTTTGGGCAGGCGAAGGAGATTTGAATACAAAAGGAGCAGCAACTTCGCCCATAGTGAACAGTGTTGCTTTTTCTTATCATGATTTAGATGAATGGCATGATGTTTCAACAGGAAAGGCATCGGGATTTATTTACAGCAGAAACACAAACCCAACCGTTGCAGTGCTCGAAGAAAAAATTCGCGTGTTGGAATCAGCAGAAGCCGCAACGGCTTTTTCAACAGGCATGGCAGCCATTAGCAACACATTGTTTACTTTTCTTACAGCAGGAAAAAGAGTGGTTTCGATTAAAGATACTTATGGTGGTGCCAGCAAATTGTTTCTCGATTTTTTGCCGCACTATGATATTAATGTGAAGCTTTGTGATACTACCGATCATGAACAAATTGAAAGTGAAATAGCAAAAGGCTGTGATTTGGTTTATTTGGAAACACCTACCAACCCAACATTGAAAGTGGTGGATATAAAAAGATTATCAGCCGCTGCAAAAAAAGCGGGGGCTATCGTTGCAGTTGATAATACATTCGCAACCCCCATTAATCAAAACCCTTTGCAATTGGGTGCGGATTTGGTAATACATAGTGCCACAAAATTTCTTTGTGGGCATTCTGACGCGATGGGTGGCTTGGTTGCGGGAAAAAAAGAATTGGTGCAAAAAGTGTTTCATTTCCGAGAAATAAATGGAGCCAGTTTGCAAGCAGATCCTGCATATATGATTGCACGCGGCATGAAAACACTCGAACTTAGGATTGAAAGACAAAATGCTTCTGCGCTTAAAATAGCAAGCTATCTCAAGGGCCATCGAAAAGTGAAAGATGTTTTTTATCCCGGTCTTGAAACGCATACTGGTTATGATATTGCAAAGCAACAGATGCGTGGCTTTGGTGGTATCATGAGTTTTGCTCTGGATGGAAGTTATGATCTTGTGAAAAAATTTCTTACAAATTTAAAACTTGTACACCTTGCTGCCAGCCTCGGTTCTGTGAGCACGCTTGCTGGGCCACCTAGAACAACAAGCCATGTTGAGCTTACAGAAGAGCAACGAAAATTGCTGGGCATTCCCGAAAGCCTGATAAGATATTCTGTGGGAATAGAAAATGTAGATGATCTTTTGCAGGATCTGGATGAAGCGTTGGGATTGCTTTAGTTGGAAGTTGATTGAGTTGAATGGTCGAGTGGGCTGAAAAGTTGAACCTAAATTATTAAATCTTTAAATTAATAAGGACTAATCAACCAATCAACATCTCAACCTTTCAACTAAACAAAAAACAGGCACCTGCTTTCGCAAATGCCCGTATGCTCCAAACTACTAAATGTGAAAAAGTAAAATCAACTGCACATTATAACACTGCCTCCTGTATAATTTATATTATTAGATTTTTATGAGACCATCAATGCTATTTCTGAAATAATGAATAAAGACATTAATGCAACCACCACTATTTTCGGATATGTTTTTTCCATGACAGCAATTTTTTCTATTGATATAAATTCAATTACCATACCTGAAAAATAAAACAGCCTCAAAACTAAATTTGAGGCTAGCCTGATAAATATTTTAATAAATTCTGTAGATTAAATTTCCTTTTGTTGATTTTTCACAACACATCATATCTGTCCAGCAGGATCATTGCTGTCAAAAAAAGTATTGCAAAAAGAAGGAACAAGAAAATTATGATGGGCTCACCGAGTTTTTCTCTCTCTCTCATGATTAACTTTAATTTAAAATCAAGCGTAGTAATGTAATTTAAAAAATGAATGGGAAGCTTTCGTGATAACTTTTCCACCATACGAAATCATTTTTGTGAACAACATGAATTTGTGGATGTTTTTCCCCAATGAAACATTAATGAATAAAAAGTGTCTCGATCACTATAAAAAATAGGAGCGCTGCCATTGCAAAAAATACAAACATCAATCCTTTGGTGATGTCATCAATCTTGTTTTGATTATTCTTCATATTGAGATGATATTAAATTGGGTTCAGCGGAAAGGCATCTGTATTTCAAGATTGTATTTTCTATTACAAAAAATATTCCACCGTTCCGGGAATAAAAAATATATCGTGATTTTGATTATACAGTGTTGTTATTAAAAAAGAAAATAACTTTTTTTTTACCAATGTTAGACAACCGTTAAAGCTCGAAACCCAGCAATCCAAAGCATCCGTTTAAGCGTTATTCTTTTGAAAACATTTTTTTATGAATTGGAATATCAAATCAACAACTCTTTGCTTTTTAGCAATTGGCTTTCTTGTTTTAAATGGATGTAAAAAAGATCCTTTGAAAAATCTAAGCAATGATGATTCGAGGATTTACATCAGCAATTATGACAGCACTATAAATTTTGCGAGCTACAAAACATACAGCATTGCAGATTCCGCATTGGTAATGGAGGATAACCATTTTCTGGGTAGGGTGCATGGCAATTATGAAACGGCTGTCATTTCACAGTTAAAACAATTAATGCAGCAGCGAGGCTACACGTTGGTGGACACATCTGCAAAGCCAGATCTCGCTATCAATGTTTCTGAAGTCATCAACACGCAAACGACCATTTTTAGTTATGATGATTATTGGGACAGTTATGGATATTATTATGATCCGGGTTATTATGGTTATCCCGGATATGGATATTATTCGCCTTATTCTTATGGAAGCTATACCGTAGCGAGTGCGGCATTGGAAGTTGATTTGCTGGATTTAAAAAATGCTACGGCAGATGGGAACAAGATTACCGCGATATGGGTTGGTCTTGCACGAGGTGAAGATGTATTCGATACCAATAATGTATCGACGGAAATCTCTACGCTTTTTGCACAGTCTCCGTACTTAAAAACAAGCAATTAAAAATATTTGAAAATTTCAGCCATGAAATCATTATCAAAATTTATTATCGTAATCGCTGTTGTGCTTTTTGCAAACAATTCATTGAAAGCACAGAATGGTCTTGAGATGAATGTGAACTATAATGTTGGGCTGCCAACTACAGGGTTAAAAGATTATATCACAAAACCATCCTTCAGAGGTTTTACAGGTTCGCTAGATTATGCAATTAATAGTCAACTACGGGTTGGTCTTGGGATCGGGTTTAATGATTATTATCAAAAATATCCGCGTCAGGTTTATAATAACAATGATGGTGCTATCTCTGCTGTGATCCGCAATTCTATTCAGCAAACTCCTTTAACGGCACATATAAATTATACAATTACAAAAACTGGATTTATTAGGCCTTATGTTGGCGCCGGCGCAGGAGTAAACTTCATCAGCTTCGATCAATATCTTGGTGAATTTGATAATCCGACAACAAAAACAAAAGCAATTGCTCAGGGCGAAGCCGGTGTGTTCATTCCATTGAGCCGATATTCTTCAACGGCTGTAAAAATTGGCGGCACTTATAATTTTGCACCATTCAATGAATTTGGAACGAATAATCTGAATGCATGGGGAATTCAGGCTGGTATTAGGTTCCCTTTGCATTGATGGGGTGATAGGTTGGCTGGTTGATAAGTTGAATAGTTAATAAATTGAGTGGTTGAAATTCAGATATCTATAGCCGTTATTCAAGGCGTCAATTTTTACTATTCACCATTGACAATCTACCATTTCATAAACAGAAAATATTTTTTGGATTTATTTTTTTAGTAGCTTGAACAAATTTCTTTGTTCAATATGCAATTCAATAATCAGGTTGCGATTATTACTGGAGCAGGGCAGGGCATAGGTTATGAAATAGCCAAGCAGCTTGCTTTGCGAGGCGCGTCCGTTGCGCTGAATGATTTAGATGAAACGCTTGCATCGGAAGCTGCAAAAAGAATAACATCATTAGGTGGCAAATGCATTTCAATTCCCGGTGATGCTGCCGATGTAAGTTTTATTAATAAAATGGTTGAGGAAACTGTTTCAAATTTTGGTTCACTCACCATTGCCATTGCAAATGCCGGCATCACGTTGTTTGCCCCATTTTTTGAATATTCTTCTGAAGCATTTAATAAAGTGATGAACCTAAATCTTGCAGGAAGTTTTTTTTTGGCACAATGTGCATCAAAACAAATAATGACTCAGAAAACAGGCGGTAGCGTTTTGTTTATGTCATCTGTTACAGGTCATCAGGCGCATAAAAATCTTGCTGCTTATGGCATGACGAAAGCAGGTCTTGAAATGCTAGCGAAAACATTGGTGGTTGAATTATCTGAACATGGAATTAATATCAATGCTGTTGCGCCAGGAGCCACAATTACAGAGCGCACATTGAATGATGAAGATTATGAAAAAACATGGTCACGCATAACGCCGATGAAAAGACCTGCTACAGTTGATGATATTGCGAACGCTGTCCTCTTTATGGTGTCTCCTGCATCAAGGCATATAACAGGTCAATCCCTTATTGTTGATGGCGGATGGACATCTGTAAGTCCTTCTCCTTATTAAAAGTCATTAATTTTTTTGCCTTTGTTGTCGCCTGATCAACAAAATAAAATTATTTCGATCGCAATGCGATCTCCCTGAATTTTTTTAGATCCCCGATATCAGTTGATGAAAGCTGTTCATTGTTATCATATTTCACTTTCAACACAAGCGCTCTTTTGTGGGCGGGAAATTTTGTAAGAATATCTGAAATCATTTCGCCAATCTCAACATCTTTCTCAAACAATGGTTTTGCTGCGGGCAGTTCCGATTTATAACGTGTGGGCATTCTTTTTATAATAGCTTCCAAAGTGGCGAGCTTGCCTGGCGCAAGACCATCTATTTTTGATGCTTTGCTATGCAGTCCCTGCAATTGTTTTTTGCTCAGGCTACCCATTAATTGGTATCGCTGATAGAGGCTGATGATAAATGAAGAAACCGGGAAAGCGACAATGCAGTCCTCCAATATTTCATTGATGATATCAATCCTGCCTTTTTGTGTTTGCATATTATTTTAAAAGAATTTCAAATTTAATGAAAGGATTTGCGAAAGTAGAATCTTTGAGGAGATGTTGCCTGAGTAAAAAAAATGATATGAAAGAGTCATTTCATCAAATACACCGATAATATTTGCGTTTTTACCTATAAATGGGTAGTCAAATAAATAATTATTTCCTTTTTACGTCCTTAATATGCTCCTGACCAAGCAATCCGACCTTTTCCTATAAACATACTCAAATCTTAAACTTATTCTGGGCTATGAAAATGAATATCGCGACTATTCTCGCAAAAACTGTCATCAGACTTATTTTAGCTTTTTTCTTTATCGGTTATTTTTTCAATGTGCCTTATAGCTATTATCAAATTGTGCGCTTTGTGGCATTGGCAGCTTTTGTTATCATTTGCTATTTAGATTGCAGAAAAGGCTATCATTTGTCGTTGTTCGTTTCCGTCATCGGGATTGTACTGTTCAATCCATTTTTTATTATTCCCTTCAAAAAGGAAACATGGGAAAGCATCAGCGAAATTGTTGTTTACGCGTTGATAGCCTGGTCTCTTTTTGAATGGGTTTACTGGTTTTATCACGAGCGCAAGAAAATCAAAAAAGAAAACAGAGCAATTGAGCTAACATTTGATCACGCGTATTATTTGTAATTATTATCATTTAATATTTCTTCTCCATAAATAACTAGTGCAAAGCGGTTATTGAAAAGAAAAGGCTTCAATGTTGAAGCCTTTTTCTTTTTTAATTGTGCAAAGAGGTGACACCTTTCCAAAAGCTGTCACCTCTTTACCTTCAACTTCTTCTTGCGTGAAATTTTCTGAGCGCCGCGAAAGAATACAATAATTGAATTAAGTTCGCTAACCAATAATACTTGAAAATTTTAGCGACGAAATAATTTAAAAAACAAAAACGATGGATGAAATAAAATGGGGGATGATTGGTTGCGGAAATGTGACAGAAAAAAAAGCCGGCGCTCCCGCTATTAATAAAGTTGCGCATTCAAAATTGGTTGCAGTGATGGCAAGAAAAATGGAGAAGGCAAAAGATTATGCTCAGCGGTATGATGTGGCAAGATGGTATGATGATGTTGATAATTTGATAAATGATCCCGAAGTAAATGCAATTTATATTGCAACGCCACCGGATGTTCATTTGGAATATACCAAAAAAGCGATGCAGGCAGGCAAGCCTGTATATGTAGAAAAACCGATGGCAAGAAATTTTGCAGAATGCGAAGAGATGAACAAGATAAGCCGCGAAACGGGCGTGCCTCTTTTTGTGGCTTATTATCGAAGAACCTTGCCCTATTTTGTAAAATTGAAAGAACTGATCGATCAGAAAATAGTGGGCGATGTTCGTTTGATCAATATCGCTTTGCATTGGCAGCCTTATGATGAAGAAGTGGGCGAAAACCCAAAACCACGTTGGCGTGTTTTTCCGGAGATTTCTGGTGGTGGACATTTTCATGATCTCGCTTCTCATCAATTTGATTTTTTAGAACATGCTTTTGGGAAAATAAAATTAGCAAGAGGCATTTCACGCAATCAGGCAGGCTTATATAAAGCAGATGATATTGTGGTTGCGAATTTTGAATTTGAATCTGGCATAGTTGGCAATGGCAGTTGGTGCTATACTATCAATAAAGAACAGCGCATCGATCAAGGACAAATCATCGGATCAAAAGGAAAAATTACTTTCTCATTTTTCGAGAGCAGCATTATAAAAGTGGAAACAGCATCGGGCATTGAAGAATATAATGTGCCCTATCCGCCGCATGTGCAGCAGCCATTGCTTGAAACAATCGTGAAAGATTTAAGAGGTGAAGGTAAATGCCCCAGCACTGGTGAAACAGGGGCGAGGGCTAATTTTATTATGGATGAGATTACTGGGAAATAGATTTTATCGCGCTTCAAGATGAACATTTTTTATGTTCCTTAATAAACTAAAAGCCGCTTCAAAAATTTTCGAAGCGGCTTCTTGTTTATTCACTGCTATTTTTAAAACTATTGTTTAATCAGATATCCAAATAATCCATTAGTTTCTTTGTCAGGCCCTGCCGTAAAATAAAGTCTTTTCGGATCAACAGATGTTGCCGTTGTTGGCGCAAAAGATAAAGCCCACAAACCATCAATCACAACTGTCTTTTTATGGTTTTGTAATTGTCCCAAATAATTCCCATCTGGAGTAAATACATTGATGCGACCATCTCCAAAATTGCCCACAAGAACGAGCGGCTGATCAGCGGTCCCATTGTGATCCTTGCTGTGATCATCATTTCCGCTGTGGCTGTCATCTGCCATATCAGTATCCTCCAAAAATCCCGCAGGCGCTTCAACCACGCCCCATGGCGCATTCAAATTTCCTCTCGACGCAAATCTTTTTACAAAAGAACCATCGGTATTAAAAATGTCAACAAATCCTAAGCCATAACCTGCCTGATCTTTTCCATCCGCACCGACTTTTGCATAGAGCACGAAAAGCCACGAGCCTACAGCTTGAATATTAAATGGCGCATAACCACTTGGAATAGCAGGATCCCAAAAAGACATCTTCACGGGCGACCAAGTTGTGTCCCACACATCAATTTTGCCCGACTCAAAATTTGCTGCGTATAAAAAATGTGATCCGTTATTCGTTGCCAATGCCAATCCTGTATAAGAAGATGTTGCGGAATTATTAGCGATGCGAAATGCGTTATTTCCCGCCGCGCCATTCCATGCTGACACAACGCCATCAACCCCAACAAAAATAAAAGCTGCTGGCTGATTATTTGGAAGCATGAAGCCTGCACCTCCAGCAAAAACAATTCCTGTAGGAACGCCACCAATCGTATCTCCGGGCGAAGGGATATTTACTGGAGGACGAACGATAGCGCCCTCGGCAGTGTACAATTCGCTCACATGACCGCTTTGAGAATTTACCCATGCAATGCCAGTTGGTGACCATGCAAGTCCCCACGCATTTTGTAATGTTGGGTCAGTGAGCGTGGGAGAATATGCCGATGTGTTTGCAACAAGATTCACTTGTTGAAAATCGCGCAGATCTTTTTGATTGATGTTTTGTTTATGACATCCTGTTGAAAAAATAATAAGGGAAATAAATAGCAAGCAAAGGTTAGCGTTGTTAAGCCACGCTTTAAAAGGTGTTAGCTTTTTCATATAAAATTTTAGTTAGATTTTGTTAGTAAAATAAATTGACCATTCAGCTTTTGATTAAGTGAATTGTTGTTAAGAAAAAAACGAGCATATCTTCTGTGCGCACAGAAGAGAAAGAATGATGAACCGGCTTTGGAAAGCACTATCTGTTTAGCCTTCGGAAGGTGGTAACAATAAGGAACGTCGCTTTGTAAAGGTTGGTTGCCCGTGAGTGTTTATATAATTCAAATCTTGATGAAGGAAAATTTTCGGAGTAAAATTGTTTGCGATTTTATTAATAGAAATTGAAGAGTTGAAATCAAAAATATTTTCAAACAAAAAAACAATAAGCATTGAGCTCATTGAATTTAATTAGCGGGAATAATGGCGAGGACGAGATAAATTTCGAACCGCAATAATTTTAAGATTACTCAGAGAGTTGCACGTCATTGCGAGGAACGAATCAATCTGATTGTAGAATAGAAACATATCGTATTTCGAAAAGCAGATTGATTCGTTCCTCGCAATGACGATCTGAGTAGTTGGCTAATCCTCGAGAGGGTAAAAAAAATAGTCACTCATTCATTTTCCCTTTCACTATATCCTTAGCTGGATCAAAACTTTTTTCAAATGTCATCAGAATATTTTTTCCGTCATAGCTGCAAATAATAGTTTCAGTGTGCGGACTTTCAATATAGCGAAGTACAAGTTCCAATGTCTTTTCATCTTTCCAAGTATATTCTCCCACAATTTTAAACGGAGGCAAGCCAGTGAGGTTCGCTTTTGCTGCTGCAACTAAATACGGACCGTGTTTGGTTGTTTCACCCGCTTGCCATTTTCCTGATCCAAAATTCAATACATAATTAGCGGTATCAGTTTTTAAAATAAGCTGACAGATATTATTCTTGAATTGAAAAGATGCGTTTTGTAAATTTTTATTATTTGGTTCCAGCGAAAATGTTTTTCCTTCAATATTTATTTCATAATTGCTGATATCATTTTTTTTCAATTGCGGTAATGACAACGATGCTAGTTGTTGTTGAAGTTTTATCTCTATGTTTTTATTCACTGGCAATATTTCTTTGTGCATTGCAGGCAATAAATATTTCCAAACAAGATCGAGTTCGCCTTGCATGTCTGCTGTTTCTGAAGTAATGGCAATCACTGCATCCTGATCAGGCATCACAATAATATATTGCCCGAAAGCGCCATCGCCACGAAATGCATTGTGCCTGCAGCGCCACATCTGATAACAATATCCCTGTTCCCAATCGCTGGAATCTCTTTTTGATTGAGGATAATCAGGATGCTGAATAATTTTTATAGTGCTCGCATCCTGCACCCATTCGGCAGGCAAAATTTGTTTGTCATTCCATTTACCTTTCTGAAAAAACAGTTGCCCGAATTTTGCCATGTCTTCTGTTTTCAATCGCAGTCCCCATCCTCCGGTGTTGATACCGTGCGGGTCTGTTTCCCAATCAATTCCTTCAATGCCCAATGGATCAAATAATCTTGGCTTCAAATAATCGATTACCTTTTTTCCGGTAACTTTTTGCACGATGGCAGAAAGCATATAAGTGCCAGTTGAATTATATAAAAAAGTTGTGCCCGGTTCATGCGGCATGGGCAATGCTAAAAATCCTTTCACCCAATTTTCTTTTATTACAACAGCCCCTGTAGGATCCGGCTCTTGTCCATCAGACATCATCAGCACATCTTTTACTGTGAGTTCATCCAAATATTTTGAAACAGTATCAGGAAGTTCATTCGGAAAAAAAGAAATCACTTTGTCGTTCACAGTCAACAAATGTTCGCTCACGGCAAATCCAATAGCTGTTGCAGTAAAACTTTTGCTACAGGAATACATGGTGTGCTTCAGATCAGGTCGATATGGATTCCACCATCCTTCAGCAATTGATTTGCCATGACGAAGGAATATGATGCTATGAAATTCATGTTTTGTTTTTGAAGCTGCGTCCAAAAAATCAATAATACCTTGAGAAGAGACTCCTTCTGCTTCGGGTGTGCTTTTTATAAACGCACTTGCTTTTTGTGAGTATGCTTGTTTGCTGAGAAATAAAAATAGAAATGGTACTACGAGAAATATTTTTTTAGCTGTCATTTTGTTGGAGATAAAAATTGTTGGAAAATGTTTCTGTATAATTCTCTATATGAAAATAATCAAAAAGAACGTAAGAGAAATTATTTGCGGGCAGCAGTTGCAATAAATAAATTATTATCTTTTCAGGTCTTTTCTTTTGTTCTTGGTTCTTATTTTAAAAACTTCAATCTTCAACCATGGATGTAGGCATAAATACCAAAACAATTTCTTCAGATAAAAGATTTCAATCGCTCGATGTATTGCGTGGCGCAGTGATGATATTGATGGCAGTTGATCATGTTCGTGTGTATTCAGGTATTCCAGCGGGCAGTTTTTCTCCGGGCTATTTTTTCACTCGATGGATCACTCATTTTTGTGCGCCGTCATTTGTTTTTTTCGCAGGTGTCAGTGCTTTTTTGTATGGATATAAAATAAATGATAGAAAAAAATTGGCTTCTTTTCTTCTCACACGTGGGCTGATGCTCGTCGTGCTCGAGCTTACTTTTATACGTTTTTGCTGGACTTTTAATTTTGATTATGGAAGTTTCTTGTTGGCTGGTGTCATATGGATGTTGGGTTGCTGTATGATTTTATTATCTGCATTGGTATCATTGAAACCCAAAGTGGTTGGCATCATCGGACTTTGTATTATTTTTCTGCAATCGCTTTTCGCTTTTGTTCCGAAAGCTTTGCCATTGGCGGCACGCGTGCCATTCGGCAGGTTCTGGGAATTTATATATCCTTCCGGATTGGAAGCACCTCATGGCGTTACCGTACTTTATGTACTCGTGCCATGGATAGGTGTGATGGCAGCAGGATATGGTTTCGGAAATATTTTTTTATCAGATCCGATAAAAAGTAGAAAAATATGTTTGTGGGTTGGTTTATCTGCGATTACCCTTTTTCTGGTAATTGCCAGTTTCATTATTATCCGTCAACCGAATATTCCAGGAACACCTGCTTTTATTTTTAGACTTTTGAATCAGACAAAATATCCTGCATCGCCACTATTCTTGTGCATGACATTGGGACCTGCAATTGCATTGATTCCTTTCGCCGAAAAAGTAAAGGGTTGGTTCGTAAGATTGCTTATAATTTTCGGTCGCGTTCCGCTTTTTTATTATCTGCTTCATATCCCACTAATTCATTTAAGTGCGTTGCTAGTTGATTATATTCGGGAAGGCGCGATAAATTCTGAATGGTATGCTAGTGCGCCATATACATGGATTCCCGAAGAACACAGGTGGACATTGTCGTTACTTTACCTTGTATTTATAATTGATGTAATGATATTGTATTTCTTATGCCGCTGGTATTCAAAATATAAATTGGCACATCCTGAAAAACGATGGTTGAAATATATATAGAACTAAAAAAAATCCCTGCGCCTCTTCGTCTCCCCGGTCAAAACAAAGATGCTAGAATTGATGTGCAATTTTCTATCGGTTGCCATTCTACCAACTGAAACTATGTTTAAAAAAATCTCTGCGCCTCTCCGCCTCTGCGGTTAAAATAAAGATGCCAGAATTGATGTACAATTGCAGAAAGTTTGTTTTATATGAAATGCAAATTCATTCTTTTCGCCCTCATTATTTTTTTATCATCGCATGCCTTCTCACAATCAATAGCATTTAAATGGTGGAATCTTGCCGAAAATAATTTTCCTGTAGTTGAAGGGCAAGCATGGTCAAAAGAAGTAAAAAGTTTTTATGATCGTTTGCCTGCAAGAGCGGAGCAAACAGTGCGCACCGATGTTTGGAACTTATCAAAAAACAGTGCAGGCCTATATATAAAATTCAATTCGAATGCCAGTGAAATTATAGTAAAGTATATAGTTCAGAACAAGGAAAATTTTGGAATGCCTCACATGCCAGCCACAGGTGTTAGTGGAATAGATCTCTATGCAATTACTCTGGGAGGCAAATGGGTCTGGGCACCGGGCACTTATAAATTTGGTGATACGATTGAATATCATTTTTCGAACATAGAAGTGGATCCCGATTTCAAAGGAAGGGATTGCGAATTCAGGCTTTTTCTTCCGTTGTATAATTCAGTAACGTGGATGCAGATTGGCGTTCCATCCGATAAAAATTTTATTCCTTCCCCACTAACAAAAGAAAAGCCCATCGTTGTTTATGGTACTTCTATTGCGCAAGGTGGTTGCGCTTCAAGGCCAGGTCTTGGATGGACTAATATATTGGAAAGAAAATTAGATCTCCCACTTATCAATCTTGCATTTTCTGGAAATGGCCGGTTGGAAAAACCATTGATCGATTTGATGAATGAAATTGATGCGAGCTTGTATGTTTTGGATTGCTTGCCGAATGTAGTCGGTCTTTCAAATGAGGAATTAGAAAGCAGATTAACCACATCAATAAAAAGCTTGAGAGAAAAACATCCGTCAACGCCGATATTAATAGTCGATCATAGTCTCAGTAGCAGCACGGGCATTATAGACACTGCAAGAAACGTTGTATGTGAAAAAGCAAACAAAGTATCTCATGCTGTTTTTGAAAAATTGAATAAGGAAGGAATAAAATCGCTTTTTCAATTGATCAATGCAGAAATCGGTTTGGATATTGATGCAACTGTAGATGGCATTCATCCAAATGATGTGGGCATGCAAAAATATGCGGCAGCTTATGCAAAAACTATTCAAACAATTTTTCACGAACCGGAAGGAAATTACTCAACAACAATTCCTGTTGTGCAAACAAGAGACGGATATGACTGGCGGGGAAGACATGATGCTATTAAATTATTGAATGAAAAAAATGCACCGCAAAATGTGATCATTGCAAACTCGATCATTCATTATTGGGCTGGCGAACCTGCATCTGAAAGAGTAGCTGGTGCCGATTCATGGAAAAAATATTTTGAGCCGATTGGTATGCAAAACATGGGCTTTGGTTGGGATAGAATAGAAAATGTTTTGTGGCGCATCTATCATGGAGGATTGGATGGCTTTGATACCAAAAATGTGGTATTAATGATTGGTACAAATAATTTAGATCTGAACACAGACAAAGAGATTATTGCAGGATTGAAATTATTATTAGAAGCAATTAAACTCCGCCAACCGAAAGCAACTATTTTTCTTTCAGGAATTTTTCCGAGAAGGGAAAGAGAAAAAAGAGTGGAGACAATAAATATTGCTTACGCAAAATTGGCTGCGGAATTAAAAGTTGTTTATATCAATCCAGGTAAAGTATTATTAAATGTTTCAGGTAAAATAGATGAATCACTTTTTAGTGATGGCCTTCATCCGAACGCAAAAGGATATGATAAGCTTGCTCCGGTTATTGCTGGCTATTTGAGATATTGAGCGGTGAGTTGTGAGTTGTGAATGGTGAGTGGTGAATAGTGGGTAATGAATGAGGGATTAAGTTGAAAGGTTGATAGGTTGAAATGTTGAATAGCCGAAAATAATTATAAGATATATTTAAGCTAATGATATAAAAGGAAACCTGCAATCTGTCAGCCACAAAAGCATTTTGCTATTTGGAAGAACTACAAACTACAAACTCGAAACTATAAACTCCAACTCCTTCGGCTTCTACTCGATGTTATCGTAAATCAACGCAAATTCAATGTGGGCAAGCACTATAGGGCTTTTACATTGCGAATTTTTGGTACGAATATTGGTATATAAGTAATTGAAATCTGATTACCCAAAAAATTAAAAATCCAGTAGCATGAAAACACAATTACCTTCCCCAGCAAAAGTAACTAAAGGCATTTCTAACGCAATCGCATTTGTATTAGCACTTTCTCTTGCACTTTCTCTCGGCTGTTTAGTGATGTTCGTTAATTAAACGAAAGAAAAATATTTTGATGAAGTTGTGCAATCGCACAAAGTCTACTAATAAATATTTTTCACGCACTACACCTATAATATTCGTTGACTGATACAATCATGTTGATTAATATTTTTATAAAACAAACATATCTAACTGCTTTAATATAAAAATCGGCGCATGGTATATCCATGCGCCGAAAATTATTTTGGTCTAAAATATGTTGTATGGGTTTAAAAATTAAATCCAATTCTTGCTCCAAATAAGCCACCACCGCCGTTGCTGAAGTCTATCCCGTATCTTATTCCGACTTCAAAGGCGTTGAATTGTACTCCGATTGAAGGGGCGGCAATAAAGGATCCATGATTGATAGACAACAGCTCTCCATTACTTCCATAATAAGTTTTAAATTCAGAATATCCAACTTCGCCCATCACAAAAAAATGATGTTGGATAATATATTTATATCCCGCTCTAACGGGGATTTGCAAACCAACTTTCTTTGGCTCTCCCTCAATAGATTTAGGATCATAACCCAATGCTCCTCCAGTTAATGTTACGAACCCTGGCCCTACGTGATAGGAGAATCTAATAGTCAATCCTACTGCAAAACTATAAAGATCAGAAGGCGGACCTGTAGGAACACCACCTTCGAATCCAAAACCTACGCTGAATTTTTTACTTTCATTTTGAGCAATCGTTTTGGAAATACAAAGTGTCAAAATTGCAACCAGCAGAATAGCTGTTTTCATACATTTTAATTTTTGAGTTTAAGAATTATGTTTTCTATAAGCAGTCGCTTTGCAAATGAGTTTTTATTTGCAAAAAGCATCTTTGAATTTCTAAAAAGGATTTTGACAAAGTGAAAGTAAGTACACAGAAAGACCTCAACAATAACGAATATGTAGTATTTTGGAAGAATCGCTTTTTAAATAAAATTGGCAGGTATTGCGAAAGGCATTATAAATTCAATGCCAGTATTGTTACATTTACAATATTTCACAACTGGTTTTCTCTTTCTGATTATGCGGATGCTTAAACATTTATTCATCATTTTATTCTGCGTTGAATGTATATCCATAAATAATACTTTTTCTCAGACAAATAAGATAGAAATACTAAAGGCTTCACTGAATAATGCTTCCAGCTCAAAAGAAAAACTGAATGCAGCTTTGGCATTATGCAGTCAGGCGCATTCATTAAATGCAGATACTTTATATCACTATGCAAATCTTGCAAAGCAAATTGCAGTCTCGCTTGCTGATGAGAAAAGAATAATACTTGCTGATACATATATCACAACATGGCTTGGAAGAAAAAGCCTTTTTGATAGAGCACTTAAAATATGTAATGCGGATCTTAAATCTATTAGCTACTCTAATTCTGGAGATGTGTATGCAAAAGTGCTGATGCAAAAATGCAATCTGCTTGTAAAAAGTAATTTGCATAAAGAGGCACTTGATCAAGCGTACCATTTTTTGCAGGAAGCAGAGATACAGAATGACACGCTCAGTCAGATATTCAGTAAATATATTATCGGTAGTGTTTATCGCAATCTGCAGCAAACTGATTTGGCATTGCAATGGTTTTATAAAGCAGATCAAACAAGCAATTCATTTGAAGAAAAGAAAAATGAATTTGGTATCTATTTTTTGATTGGCATGATGTATAACTGGAAATCAGATGCAGATGTTATAAAAAAGGAAAGAACATCTGATTCGCTGATGTCAGTTGAATATCTTGACAGAGCGATTTCTGATAGTAGAAAATATGAGAACATGGCGATACTCGCCAGATCGCTTTGCATTAAGGCAGATGGAATTGAAGATCCAAAAGAAATCTCTTTTGCTGGCGAGTATCTAAAAGAAGCGATACATATTTATGATCAGATGCACGATACCGTGAGCATATTGAATGGGCTTACTTCTATGAGCAATTATTACATGAGCATCGGACAACCCGAAAAAGGCGTTGAAGCTTGCAAACGCGGAATTGAAATGATTAGAAGAGGTAATGCATATCCTGCCGCTGATTTTTATTGGACGCTCGGACAATGTTATAAAGCTGCTGGTAATTATGAGAAATATGCCAACGTACTCGATACCATCATTCGTTTAAAAGATACGGCTTACAAGAAAAATTCTGAGCGTGATCTTGCTGATCTAAATGCAAAATATGAAGACCAAAAGAAAGAGAATACCATCATTCAACAGAAACTGGATATTGTTGCAAAACGAAATACCACTTATGCGGTATCAATGATATCAGGCATACTTTTACTTATCA
>CAIYPC010000314.1 GCA_903927975.1 uncultured Bacteroidota bacterium
GAGTCCGGTTTGGCAAAGAACTATGTTCGATATTATACATTCCTCAAGGTAATTATCAAATTCTTCTAACTTTACCACTTTTCAATGACATTACTTGAATAAATGTTCACTTCAATAACGTGTGATCTGTCCTATTTTATACAATAAGCTAATTAATATATATAGTATTCTCGACTACCTTGTATTTTTGCCAGTAGACTCTTTGGCCTAATGAATTAATGTTTTACAGCAGAATGCTCCTGCGTCTGGCTGCAATGGATGTACCTAAAGCTGACACTGATAAAATGGAAGAATTCAAGAGCCGTTTTGACAACTTGCAGGAAAAATTTGCCAAAATGCGTTCCAATATAGAAAACCACGAAAGATCTATCCATAATGGTGGATCTGCAGAAAGCCACGCTGATGCCCATAACGCATCACGTGAAAACATACATACTTTTGAAAAGGAATTCAAATCATTAAAAAATGATTTCTTCGTTTTCTCGGATAAAGAGGATTATTAATAATTTTAGGTTTTCGCTCACACACTCATCTCACTTTTACAACTATGAATATTTCAAAAATTTCATTCAGTTTACTGTTTGGCTGCTCTGTACTTTTAAGTTCCTGCGGAAGCGGCACGGCTTCTGCCTCAGGTGATGAAAAAAAGGAAGCTACGGCTGACGAAGAAAAAGTACCTGAAACTACCATTAAGACGCAAAGTGATGCCCTTGATGCCCCTTACAAAAAATATCTTTCTCTTAAAGAAGCCCTGTATCAAAATGATGCTGAAAAAGCCAAGACCAACGCAGGCGAAATGAAAACTGCCGTAACTGGGATTGATTCTAAAACGATTCCGGCAGAGCTGACAGAAAAGTGGAATATGTTTTCCAAAAACATTATTGATGATCTTACAAAAATAGAAAACGCCAAAGATATTGCAGAAGCAAGGGTTGATTTTTCAACTCTATCCGAAGTAATGGTTGATGCCGTGAAAACAATTGGACTGAAAAAAGAAAAGGCGTTTTTGCAACATTGCCCTATGGCGAAAAATGCAAAAGGCGAGGAAGGTGCTGACTGGCTGGATAAGGACAAGGCAATTGCCAATCCGTACTTTGGCGCTAAAGATGAAATGCGGGGCTGCGGAGAAACAAAGGAGAGCTATAAGTTTGAATAATTTATAGCTCTAAAAATAAACCTTAATTATAAACCATGTACTCAAAAGAATTCAAGCTATTACTCTGCATTCTGTGTTTATTTTATGTACTATTCCTGATTATTTCCCCAACTACAAATTTCGGATACGATCAATATTGCTGGATAGAATGGGTCAAATTTATTCACAATAATGGTTTAGGAAACGCGTATAATTCTTTTGTAAATTATTCCCCGGCATTTTTATACGCTCTTAAATTTTTCGGATGGATGGCAGGATCTGATTCTGCTATTAATGACAATATTCATTACCTCCGGAATATTGTCATTGTATTTGATATTGCAGGTGTAATACTTGCAGCACGCATCTTTCAAAAATTCAATATCAATCCACTTTACAGCCTCTTTATTTTATTCAACATCGGTTATTTATACAATACAGCTGTATGGGGACAGGTAGATTGCGTGTATTCATTCTTTGCTATTGCAGCGATCTATTTTGCGATGAATAAAAGAATAGTTTTAGCCTGTATTTTCGCTGTGATTTCTTACAATCTCAAATTGCAATCTATTATATTCATGCCAATAATTGCTCTGTTAATGGCGCCGCATATCATCCATTCGGGAAAAAAGATAATGGCGGCACTATTTACAATTGCGCTTACAGAGTTCATTATTCTACTGCCTTTTATTCTCCATGGCCACTTCAATGATGCATTTTTTGTTTCAAGAAGACAGGTGGATCTATATCCGGTCCTTAGCATGAATGCCTATAATATCTGGTATATATTATTCCCGAAAGGGAATCCACATGAAATTCAGGATGTAGGAAAATTCATTGGGATGAGCTACAAATTACTGGGTGTATTAATGTTTATGATTGCCTCTTTTTTCGCTCTGCTCCCTCTGGTATTGAATATAATTATCCGGGGAAAGCATTTTCTGCTAAAAACAAACTACGAACTAGTTTTACGGACCTCATTAATGGTGGCAATCATATTTTTCTTTTTCAACACACAAATGCATGAAAGATATTCTCATCCAATAATGCTGTTAGCCGGGATTTTATGCCTTCTGGAGCGTAAATATATGGTCTGTATTTTGCTTTCCATTGCTTACGTTTTGAACATGGAAGCTATTCTAAGGGCCTTGCATTTATCCAACTATGGGACCCTTATTTTTAGCCCCATTTTTGTTGGCTGCTTATATGCGTTGGCCCTGCTATTATTGTTTATACAGCAGTATAGAAAATACCCGCTAATGGAAGAATTGAAACTGGCTTATGAGAAACTTTTTAGATTGAGAACAATCGCGTAGAAATTATCTTTCTTCAATTTGTCCTTTCTGTAAAAACAGCAACCACTTCGTTAAAAAATCATCCGATAATTTTGCGGTGGGCGATAACACCGCGATAA
>CAIYPC010000315.1 GCA_903927975.1 uncultured Bacteroidota bacterium
CTCCCAAAAAGAACTTTTATTTCTACTCAATCCATTGTAACAATAAAACCGCGAAAAATAGCAACAACTTTTTGCGATTATGTCATCTTTTTCTCAAAAACCCAAACACTATCAAGCTAATAATTTCGTTTGGTTATCACAGCAACTGAATGGAAAAAATATATGTTTTCATAAATTTAATTATGTTTGGCTTTCAGTAGTTTAGAAAACAGTTCTTGTCGTTGCCATTAATTTTATACCACTTGAAAAATGATATGATAAGTTTTAAAGAGCTTAAAAATAATTTAAAGAAAGATCACTCAACACTTCCTGTTAAGAAAGTGGCGCTAATAGGCGATGTTGCTACGCAGTTCCTGTCTGTGGCCATTAAAGGAATAGGCATTGAAAAAGGTTACAATATCGATTTGTTTGAAGCAGATTTTAACCAGGTTGAACAGCAGGTAATGGATCCCACTTCTGAGCTGCATCATCTTTCAGCCGATTATACAATCGTCTTTCAATCTACACATAAACTATTGGAGAAATATAGCGGCACTTCCCCTTCGGCACAAATAAACATGGCCGACGATCGCCTAGAGTTTATCCGTACCATTTGCAGTAATGTTAAGGGTCGCATCATTTATTATAACTATCCTGAAATAGAAGATACCGTTTTTGGAAGCTATTCCAACAAGGTGGCTTCTTCGTTTACCTACCAACTTCGCAAGCTCAATTTCGAGCTGATGAACCTGGCGCAGCAAAACCCAAATTTCTTTATCTGCGATATTGCGGGGCTGCAAAATAAATTCGGTCGCGATGTGATGTTCAGCAGCACCATTTATATGAGCACTGAAATGGTGCTGAGCATTGATAGCTTGCCTTATGTTGCTTCCCGAACAATGGATATAATTTGCGCTGCGGAAGGGAAATTTAAAAAATGCCTGATACTTGATCTTGACAACACCACATGGGGCGGAATAGTGGGCGATGATGGGTGGGAAAATATTCAGGTTGGCCACGGATTGGGCATCGGCAAGGCTTTTACCGAATTTCAGGAATGGGTTAAAAAATTGAAGAACCGCGGCATCATCATCGCTGTTTGCAGCAAGAACGATGAAGACAAGGCAAAAGCTCCTTTTGAAAAAAACCCGGAAATGGTTTTGAGACTGGAAGACATTGCCGTTTTTGTGGCTAACTGGAACAATAAAGCTGATAACATTCGCCATATTCAAAGCGTGTTGAATATTGGTTTCGATTCAATGGTTTTTCTGGATGATAATCCGTTTGAACGGAACATGGTGCGGGAGAATGTGCCTGACATTACGGTGCCTGAGCTTCCTGAAGATCCTGGTGAATATCTGGAATACCTCTATTCATTAAATCTTTTTGAAACAATTTCTTATTCAAATGCTGATGCTGATCGCACTTTGCAATATCAGGTGGAAAGCCAGCGCGTTTCCCTTCAGCAAAGTTTCACCAACGAAGCCGATTTTCTGAAATCGCTGAACATGGTTTCCGAAGTGAAAGGGTTTGATTCTTTTAACACGATTCGCGTGGCGCAACTTTCACAGCGTAGCAATCAATTTAACCTTCGGACAGTTCGCTATACCGAAGCAGAAATAGAAGCGTTGGGAAAAGACAATCAATATGCAGATTTCTCGTTTACATTGGTAGATAAGTTTGGCGACAATGGACTTATCTGTGTAATAATTTTAAAGAAGCAGGATGCAGAAACGCTTTTTGTAGATACTTGGTTTATGAGCTGCCGTGTGTTGAAGCGAGGAATGGAAAACTTTACGTTGAACACGATTGTAGGTTTTGCAAAAGAGAATGGTTTTAAACGCATTGTTGGTGAATATTTGCCGACATCAAAAAACCAGATGGTAGAAGAGCATTACCCTAAACTCGGTTTTAGCAAAATGGAAGGAACAGAAACGCTTCGGTTTGAGTTGAACGCAGATGTTTATGAAAACAGAGAATGTTATATAACAACAAAATAAAAAAAATACAATAATGGATCAGAATGAAATTTTAGCTAAAGTACAGGAAGTTTTTAGGGACGTGCTGGATAACGATGCTATTGTATTAACTCCGCAAACCACTGCTGATGATGTAGAAGAATGGGATTCTCTTTCTCACATTCAATTGATCGTTGCCATTGAAAAAGCGTTTAAGATAAAATTTACCTCCAAAGAAATTCTTTCATGGAAGAATGTGGCGGAAATGGTTGAATGTATAGCAAATAAATAATCGTGTTCAACAATTTCACATTTCATCACATTGGCTATGTAACAGATAGCATAGCTGGCACCGCCGCGTTTTATTTACAGGCAGGCTATGATGCTTCGCCCATTATAGAAGACGAGATTCAGCGTGTACATATTTGTTTTCTCACAAAAAATGGTTTCCCGCGAATAGAATTGGTTCAGCCAGTTGATGAGCAATCATCCGTAAATAAAATTTTTAAGAAAACTGGTGTTGCACCTTATCATGTTTGTTATGAAGTTGATGACATAAACATTGCCTTTGATGAATTGGTAGATGTGCAGGAATTTATACCGCTCTTTCGCCCAGTGGAAGCCATCGCTTTGGAGAATAGGCTGATCTGTTATCTTTATAAAAAAGAAGTAGGTTTTATAGAATTGGTAAACAAGTACTAAGGAATGATCGTAAACTCAATCAACTTTTTAATATTTTTTGCAGTAGTTTTTATTGTCTACTATTCCCTCTTTAATAATAAAGCCAAAGCGCAAAATGCTTGGCTGCTTTTAGCCAGTTATTTTTTTTACGGATTTGCAGAATGGAAAATGTTGCCATTACTGCTCGTTGCTACGATTGTTTTCTACGCATTGGGATTGGCCATTGGTAAGTATAGCGAAACAAATAAAAAGCTTTCTTCAGCTTTCAATGCAATTGGCGTTGTGCTCGGCATCGGGCTGCTGCTGTATTTTAAATATCTGAATTTCTTTATTAAATCTTTCACTGATTTTTTTAATGCGATCGGCTTCAATGTACATGCAAGTTTGTTCAGCATCCTGATGCCAATTGGCATTAGCTTCTTTACATTTAAACTGATCAGTTACCTTATTGAAATACATCGCGGGCATATTGAACCGTGCCGCAATTTTGTTGATTTTGCTACTTATATTTCTTTTTTCCCGACCATTCTTTCAGGACCAATAGACCGACCGAAAACTTTTCTTGCACAACTATCAGTTGGGCGAACCTTAGATTACGAACTGGCATCAGTGGGATTGAAAAGAATATTTTGGGGGATGTTTATGAAAATGTGCGTGGCAGATAGATTATCAATTTATGGAGATGCCATCTTTAATAATGCAATACATCACACCGGCACTTCGCTTGCATTTGCTTCGTTGCTCTATCCAATACAAATGTATGCCGATTTTGCAGGTTATTCTGAAATGGCTATCGGCGTAGGCTGTCTCTTGGGAATAAAAATTACAGAGAATTTTAAACGTCCATTCTTCTCACAAAACATAGCTGAGTATTGGCGCAAATGGCACATCTCTTTAACAGGCTGGCTTACTGATTATGTGTTCATGCCATTGAACATTAAGTTTAGGAATATGGAAAAATGGGGTTCCATTTTTGCCATCATCATCACATTTACATTAATAGGTCTTTGGCACGGTGCAAACTGGACCTTTGCTCTGTTTGGTTTATATCATGGCTTATTATATGTTCCGCTAATGTTATCAGGCGCTTTTTTTAAAAAGAGCAAATTAAAAAAAACCAAAAGCGGTTTGCCTGTATTCAGTAGCGCTTTGAAAATGGTTGGAACTTTTCTTTTGGTTTCATTGGGGCTTATTCTTTTCAGGTCTGCGACGCTTGGTGAGGCAGGAGGAATCGTTTACAAAATAGTAACTAATTGGGGCGAGATATTCGTTGATTATACATCAATGATAAACGGGATACTCTGTATGCTCATCATGTTTTATAAAGATTTCAGGGACGAATTTTTTCCTTACAAACAAGACATCGCTCCCTCCGGATTTTTTAATAAGTATCGTTATGAATTGACTGTTTCGGTGTACATGATCCTGATTTTATTTTTCGGCGTATTTGATGGAGGCCAGTTTATCTATTTTCAATTTTAACCGCGATGAAAAAATTTTTAAAGAGGTTATTAATAATTATCATCATCACTTTGATTGCTGACCGAGCAATATATTATGCCATAAGACCTTTTTATAAACGCGCCACTACCACTGATGAATTCAAATTGAATGCAGTGATGTATCGCATGAATGATCCGGTAATATTTATGGGCAGTTCAAGATGCCATCACAATTATGTTCCATCTATTATTGGCGACACATTGCAAACAGGCGTATATAATGCAGGACTGTGGGGAGCACGAAATATTTATTTTCAGTACGCAGTGCTTTGCAATATTCTTGAAAGATATACACCACAAACTATTTGTCTTGAATTGCACCCTGTTGATTATTTGCAAACTCCGTTCTCGAAGCTTGATAAAGTTGGCAACCTCACACCATTTATAAATTACAGCGCTGGCTGTGATGAAGTATTGAAAAAAGCAGGTCTTTATTATAAGTGTGAGTTTTCGTGCTTGTATCGATACAATAGTGATTTTGCAAATATTCTTATGGGCAACTTAACGAAGCGTTCTTTTGAAGCCGACAAAGGTTATAAAGCATTAAGTGGCGAGCTTGATATAAAGACAGGGAAGACAACACCAGAAGAATTTCCATTTCCAGTTGATGAAGAGAAGCTGCATTATCTACAGGCTTTTATTGATAAATGCAAGGAAAAGAAAATTCAGTTGATCTTTCTTTTTGCCCCAATGTATGCAGTGGGAAATACCAATATATTCAACATCCCCGATAGCATGGCAAAAAAGAACGGAATACTTTTTATCAACCATTATAATTTAGAAGGAATAACTGGCCACGCAGAATACTATTATGATTTCGGCCATCTTAATGAGACCGGCGCAAAGAAATACTCATCCTTTATAGCTTCAGAATTGAAACAATATATCACAAAGAAATAAGCCATCGCAATTTTTATATTCTCCTGTTAGCATTCTTATCAATTATTAATTAATAATTGATAATTAATAACTCATTTGTATTACTCAGCCAACACAATAGTTCAATTGCACACCAATCCATTAACCAAAATACTTCAAATGACGTATTTCCCAAGGCTTGCCTATTTTATAATTTTAGCACTTAAGAATATTGAAACTTATTTAAATCAAATTTTATAAATTTTTGAAAGATGAAAACCATTAATCATTTCAAGGTCTTTATATTTATCATTGCCACATCAATTATTTTTTTTTCGTGCTCAAAAGGCGGAGGTTCTAAACCTAAAACATCTGGACCAACAGTAAGCACATTTGCAGGAACGGGCTCTTCAGGCGCCACCAATGGCACGGGCACATCAGCAAGCTTCACATTTCCATCATCTATTATTGTTGCCTCAAGTAGTGAATTCTATATTGGAGATTTTGGCAATAGCCTGATACGTACTCTTAATATAAGCACTGCAGCAACAGCAACCTTTGCAGGCAATGGCACAGCAGGGTTATTGAATGGCACTTTAACATCCGCAGAATTTAATGGGCCTGCAAACATCGTGCTGGATGCGAGTGGAGACGTATTTGTTTCTGATGAACAAAATCATGTTATCCGCGAAATTACAATTGCAGGAAATGTTATAACGGTGGCGGGTACCGGAACTGCAGGATACCAAGATGGCGTTGGAACCGCAGCAGCGTTTGATCACCCAGAAGGAATTGTGGCTGATGCAAGCGGCAATTTATTTGTTGCTGATGGGCATAACAATGTTGTTCGTAAAATAGTTATAGCCACTGGCGCAGTAAGCACCTATGCTGGAACTAGCGTTGCTGCTTTTAATAATGGTCCGATTGCAAGCGCTACTTTTAATGATCCTTATGGCATGACGATTGATGCAAGTGGCAATTTATATGTAACCGATGTGCTTAATAATTGCATCCGCAAAATCACTGTTTCTACGGGCATGGTAACTACTTATGCAGGCTCTGGCACACAGGGGCTAACAAACGGTTCGGCAGCAACTGCAACATTTTATTATCCTCTTGGGTGCGCATTTGATTCGGACGGCAATATGTACGTTAGTGATACCTATAATAATGTAATAAGAAAGGTAGCTAGCAATGGAACAGTGACAACATTTGCGGGCTCTGGAGTAAGCGGAGCCGCAGATGGGCCAGCTGCATCAGCAACTTTTAATTTCCCCATTGGAATTGTTGTAAATGGAAATGGCATCTACGTTGCCGATACACATAATAATAGTATCAGAAAAATAACAGTTGGACAATAATAGTTTAAGCAGTCGCTAGTTGTTAGCAGCAGGAGCTTCAGTTTAATAGAAATGACAACTTTTCTAAAAGATGTCATTTCTACTTTTTAACGAAACTAACGTGTATGAATAACTGAAAATATTTCTAAAACTATTTTATTTTTTTGCATTCAATAAATTTCTCGTTCTGATGTATGATGAGTTTTTCAACAACGCCATCATCATCTATCATAAACTTAATATCAGTATCAGATGTTTTTGGAAAGAATCTGTTTTCAGTTTCAGGATAAATATCGATCACTTGCTGATCGGATGACTGCGCTCTAAGCTGATGACCTTCTTTTGTGATAGTAAATATTGATCCCGGAATTAACTTGAATTGACCTTCTGATGCTGTTGTATTTTGATATCGCCCAACATAAGAATTCAAAACATTATCGCTCACTGCCAAATGTTTTAATGTCATGAAAGGAACATAAAATCCTTTCCATTCGTAAACAATCGCAACACTATTTATTATCTCGTTGATGAGAGATACATCATCTGTATTCGTCATTACAACAACGCCATTGCCAGCATCAAAACTCCCCCAATAGCGGGCAACAAATCCTTCATCCTTTCCAGAGTGACCAAAATATTTTTCTCCTCCTCTTTTCTCTATAAAAACACCCAACGCAATAGAACTATCAACATAAGGAGTAAGCCTCAATGCAGTTGTTTCTTTTGAAAGCACTTTGTTTGATTTTCCTTGAAGCGATAATTGGGTCTCTATAATATATTTTGCCAAATCTGTTGGGTTGGTCCACAAACCAGCAGCAGCTTGCTCAGGATAAATATGATATTTCCCCTTCACTTCTTTTCCATGAATATAATATCTATCAACATCATAACCTGTCGCCAATTTATTTTTATTTTCTGTTGAAGGCGGTTGCATATAAGAACTGCTGTTCATGCCCATTGGTTTCAAAACTTCCTGCCACATAAATTTATCGTAAGGCATTTGTCTGATATCCTCAACTATCAATTGAGAAATAGTTGTGCCGCCGCCGGAATATTGATATTTAATTGAAGGCTCAAACTCAGAGCGAACAGCAGATGTATTTGCAGGTCGCTTTCCATCGAGCACTTGAAGCAATGTTGGAATTGAATCTCCTTTTTCATAACCTGGAAATCCGTGCACAGACAAACCTGCTGAATGATTTAATAGATTTGCGATGGTTATTTTTTTCCCTTTTGCTAATGAATCATAGGGAAATTTCCATGACTTGAGATAGTCGTTGATGTCTTTATAAATATTCAGTTTTCCCTCTTGCACAAGTTTTAAAACTCCTACACTATTTAAAGATTTACTGATTGAACCCGCTTGAAATAATGTAGCAGTTGTCACCGGACGTTGCTCTGCGCTATCTGCCCAACCATATCCCCTCGCCCATTCAATTTTATAATTTTTTATCACTGCAATCGAAACTCCATTCACGTGATAGAATTTCATTCTTTCTTTTATATTCCAATTTGGCTCACCCTCAACTTGTATCTCCGATGCAAGATTGGTTTCTACTTTTTCTATTCTTTTTTCAATGCTATCATTATATTTTTCTTGCTGCGCAATTACAGTAAATGGATGAAATGAAAATGACAGCAGAGATAACAGAAGTATATTTTTTTTCTTTCCACCTAAACAGAAAACCTTTGGCATAAATCAATGTTTTATCGAATATACGACAATCATCGTATTTGTAATGCGAGACGAAACATCTGAAATTTAACCCGCTAACTCGCTTAACAAATTCTCCGTTTGTTTAATCGTTTTGTTATAGCTTTTAAATACCCATTTAGAAAAGAACATTAAAAAGATATATCCGAAACTAAATGCAAAGACAAAAAAATACTTGCTGTCTGTAATTTCTTTTCGCCCAAATATTCTTGTTGACAAAAGTATTACGCCGACCAATAACAAATAGCTCAACAAAAGATTTAGCTTTTGCAGTTTGCAAAATTTTATTTTTTGAACTGCGAATTCTTTCAGTGCATCAGCATAAGGTTGGTTAATGTTTGCAGTTTTGTATAAACGTTGGATGCCCATCAAACCAATTACAGGAAGGATCGCAAG
>CAIYPC010000316.1 GCA_903927975.1 uncultured Bacteroidota bacterium
GCTCAGAATGTTAACAAAATAAAAACTCCACCTGAGAAAAATCGGTGGAGTTTTTTAGCAAACAACGTTAGAGGCCTATAATCTAAAAAAATATGGCTGCCAATATCAACATTTTATTTGTAATTATGAACATTTCTTAACAAAATATTTTATAATATCGGAGCAGAAGCTAAAATTTCTGCGCTAACGCCTGATTCATAGCGCTTAAAATTTTCAATGAATTTACCGGCAAGGCATACCGCCTGACTCATATAAGCCGGTTTATCAGCCCATGTAGCCATTGGATCAAGTATTTCAACAGGCACGCCGGGGCAGTTAACGGGCATATCTATCCTAAATATCGGATGCTTTTTATATTCAACATTGTCAAGCTTTCCTTCAAGCGCTGCTGCAACCATAGCACGCGTGTATGACAATTTTATCCTGTTTCCGACAAGATAAGGACCGCCACTCCAACCTGTATTCACCATCCAGACTTTTACATTGTTTTCTCTTATTTTTTTTCCAAGCATCTCGGCATATTTGCCTGGATGAAGCGGCATAAAAGGCGCTCCAAAGCAAGTGCTGAAAGTGATCTTCGGATCTTTGATGCCTGTTTCAGTACCTGCAATTTTTGCAGTATAACCTGATATAAATTGATACATCGCCTGCTCTGGAGTTAATTTTGAAATAGGGGGAAGAACACCATAAGCATCGCAGGTTAGGAAGAAAATATTTTTCGGTGAATTGCTGATAGAAGATTCTAAAGAATTGCTGATATAGTTAAGCGGATAAGAAACTCTTGTGTTTTCGGTGATGGAGCCATCATCAAAATTGATTTTATTAGTGCCTTGAAAAAATTTTACATTCTCAACTAGCGCTCCTTTTTTAATTGCATGAAAAATTTCTGGCTCTTTTTTTTCATTCAGATTAATGCACTTTGCATAACAGCCTCCCTCGAAATTAAAAATGCGATCGCTTGTCCAGCCATGTTCATCATCTCCAATCAGCTTTCTTTCGGGATCTGTGCTCAGCGTGGTTTTGCCAGTACCGCTCAATCCAAAAAATATAGCCGTATCTCCATCTTTTCCAACATTCGCCGAGCAGTGCATGCTCAATACATTTTTTTGCGCAGGCAAAATAAAATTTAAGATGCCGAAAATACTTTTCTTTATTTCACCTGTATAGCCAGTGCCAGCAATTAAAATCATTTTACGTTTGAAAGAAACAACAACGGCATTTTGTTGTCGGATCCCACATTCTGCTGCATTCAATTTCAATCCCGGGGCACAAATCATTTGCCATTCAGGATTAAAATTTTCGATCGCATCTTCAGTTGGGCGAAGGAACATATTGTATGCGAACAAATTCATGGCAGGCGTTTCATTGATCACGCGAAGTTTCAAACGGTAACGCCTATCCGCACAGGCAAAACAATCACGCACCCAAATTTCAGACAGGCTGTTCATGTAAGCAGTTATCCTGTTTAATATAATATTGAAATACTTTTCTTCTATTGGCAAATTGAAATCGTTCCAATCAACTGTATTAGTTATTATCTCATCTTTCACAATAAATTTGTCTTTCGGGCTTCTTCCTGTGAACTCGCCGGTATTAATAACCAAAGCACCAGTGTCATTCAAAACACCTTCGCCACGATTCAGTGTTTGTTGAACCAATTCTTCAGGTGATAATTGATAATGAATCGTATCAGAAAGTTGAAGACCTAGAGCCAATAATTTCTCCTTAGGGAATGGGAGCGTTGGTACATGCATAGCAAGAATCGTTATTTGAACTGCAAAGCTATAATTAAATTTTGTCTAAAAAATGCGCTACTATCTCCGTAATATTTGAAATATTTCAAAATAATTGCGAATTGTTAGAAATGTATCTAAACTAACGACTGTTAGTATTTGTGATTTTCTTATGGTAAGCGACGTTTGGTGAACCATTACGAATAATTTAAAAACATGGTTTTTTTATTTTTTTAAAGATTTCTTGGATAATGCTTGCTAAAAATTATAAAGATCGATGCAGGAGAGAAAATATCTGTGAAAATCTGCAATCTGTGACTATACTTAACACAAATGTTTTCTCTTGCAAATCATTCTTTACTTTTACAGCATTGCAGAAATTAATTCAATCACTACATGAAATATCTTCCGCTCAATCCTGAAATTTTTATCAAGAACCGCGAACGTTTCAGCAAAGAGTTAAAGCCAAATTCAATCGCCATTTTTGTTAGCAATGACGAAGTGCCAAGCAATGGGGATGCTATTTACACTTTCAAGCAGAACAGTGATTTGTTCTGGCTCAGCGGCGTTACCCAAGAAGATTCAATGGTGATTATCTTTCCTGATCATCCTGATCCGAAATATCGTGAAGTACTTGTATTGGTTCGTCCCAATGAATTAAAAGAAAAATGGGATGGGAAAAGATTAAGGGCTGATGAAGCAAAAAAAAGTTCGGGCATACAAACCATTGTTTGGCTCGATAGCATTGATGGGCTTTTGCAGCCATGGATCCATCTTGCAGAAAATATTTATCTCGATTCAAATGAGAACGATCGCAAAGCAAGCCTTGTGCTAACACGTGAATACAAGTTTATTGAAGATTTAAAAAAACGTTATCCACTTCATCAATATCATCGCGCAGCAAAAATTATGAAAGCACTTCGTGCAATTAAAACAGCACCAGAAGTTGAAGTTTTGCAACAGGCTATCGACATCACCAATAATACTTTTCAGCGCTTGCTAAAATTTATTAGGCCTGGTGTGATGGAATATGAAATTGAAGCAGAAATTTTTCATTCATTTTTATCGCAACGCGCAACTGGTGCGGCTTATAACAGCATCATTGCGAGTGGTGACAGTGCAAGAACGCTTCATTATATTTCCAACAATCAGGAATGTAAGGATGGTGATATGATATTGATGGATTTTGGTGCAGAGTATGGAGGTTACTGTGCAGATCTTACAAGAACAGTTCCTGTAAATGGCAAATTTACCCGACGACAAAAAACAGTTTATAATGCTTGCTTGCATTTGCACAATTTTGCAAAAAGTTTATTGAAGCCGGGCATTACCATTGCAGATTATACAAAGAAAGTGGGCGAAGAAGCCGATCAGGTTTTTCTGAAAATTGGGTTGCTGAAAAAATCGGATATCAAAAATGCAACACCAGAAAATCCTGCTTACTGGAAATATATGTATCATGGCATTTCACATCATCTTGGTATTGATGTGCATGATCTTGGAACACGCACCGAACCGATCAAAGCAGGCATGGTTTTCACTGTTGAGCCGGGCATTTATATAGAGGAAGAAAAAATGGGCGTGCGCATCGAGAACAATATCTGGATAACAAAAAATGGAAATAAAGATCTGATGGAAAAAATCCCGCTGACTGTGGAAGAGATTGAGAACTTAATGAAAAAATAGATAATTTGCCAATGTGCAAATTTGAAAATGTGAAAATGAAAACAGCCGTGCTTGCATTTTCACATTTGCTCATTTTCAAATTTTCGAATTATAACTGAATGAAACAAATACCTAACCTGTTTACGCTGCTTAACCTTTTTTTTGGCTGCATTGCTATCATCTTCATTTTGCAAAATGGCATTTCGATGCACATGACTACCGATGCTTCGCAATTTTTTGATATACCCTATATGCCTTCGCAAATATGGATGGCATCTCTTTTTATTGCACTTGCCGCGCTGGTTGATTTTTTGGATGGATTTGTTGCGAGATTATTCAAAGCAACTTCTGATAAAGGCAAACAGCTCGATTCGTTAGCGGATGTGGTGAGCTTTGGTGTTGCGCCCGGCATGATACTTTATCAATTTCTCCGCATTGGTTTTATGCAACAGCCAAATGGCTTGGAAGCTTCGGTGCTTTGGTTGTTGCCCGCACTGATTTTTCCGTGCGCTGCGGCTTATCGCCTGGCAAAATTTAATGTTGATGCCACACAGCAATTTGTTTTTAAAGGAATGCCTTCGCCTGCGGCAGGTTTGTTGATTGCTTCTATTCCATTGATATACTGGTTCAATAATAGCGATATGGTTTCGCAATTATTATTGAACAAATGGTTTTTATATGGAGTGATTTTGGTGGTCAGTTATTTGATGGTGAGCAATCTGTCGTTGATAGCACTGAAGTTCAACGATCTTTCCATGAAAAATAATATCCCAAAAATTCTTCTTCTTGCAATCGCCATTCTTGCAGGAGTATTTTTTAAATGGCTTGCTGTTCCTATTGTGTTCATTTTTTACATTATTATATCTTTGCTCTTCAAAAATAAAACAACATGATTTTTTCGGTTAATATAAAAGTGATGCCTTTAAAAGAATTATTGGATCCGCAGGGAAAAGCAGTAATGGGCGGTTTAGAAAATTTGGGCATCAGTAATGTTGCTGATGTACGCGTAGGAAAAAACATCAGTCTGCAGATAGAAGCTGCTTCAGCAGAACAGGCAAAACAAATTGCAGAGGACGCCAGTAAAAAATTATTGGCAAACCCAGTGATGGAATATTTCGAGGTATCTGTTAATTAGCAAATGTGAAAATTCGAAAATGTGAAAATGATGAAATATCCTACCATTTCATTTTCGCATTTTTGACATTTTCAAATTTTCAAATTCATTATGCTCCACATCGTTCCCACTCCCATCGGCAACTTGCAGGATATTACTTTTCGAGCGATTGAGATATTAAAAAGCGCCGATGTTATTTTGGCTGAGGATACGCGCAATTCCATCAAGCTGCTCAATCATTATCAAATCATAAAACCGCTTTCTCCTTATCATCAGCATAATGAGCACAAGGTGCTTCATCATTTAACGAATCAATTATTGCAAGGCAAAAAAATGGCATTGCTCACAGATGCGGGCACACCGGGCATTTCAGATCCTGCATTTTTATTGGTGCGCGAATGCATTAAAGTCGGTGTACGTGTTGAATGTCTTCCCGGCGCAACAGCTTTTGTGCCTGCATTGATTAATAGCGGCTTGCCAACAAACCGTTTTGTGTTCGAAGGTTTTTTGCCTTTGAAAAAAGGTCGTCAAACATTATTAAAAAAATTGGCGGAAGAAGAACGCACAATTGTTTTTTATGAATCTCCCATGCGCCTCGTGAAAACGTTGGAAGAGCTGATCACTTATTTTGGGGCAGAAAGAAATTGCTGTGTGAGCCGCGAGCTGACAAAACTTTTTGAAGAAAACAAACGGGGAACATTAACCGAAGTTTTAAATTATTATCAGGAGAAAGGGGTAAAGGGAGAAATAGTGATCGTACTGCAAGGGAAAGATTGATATAATTTTTCAATCAGCGAACTTCCGGACAAGTACTGTGGTCGCTTGATTAATCCTAAAAACCAATTATAACAATGCTAAAAGACTGGCATGATCTCTTCGTTGTCACAGGCGGCTCTGCTGCCGCACTCACAGGATTGATTTTTGTTGGTGTTTCCCTTAACCTCACAAAAATTTTATCAATCCCTAAATTGCCAAATCGTGCATTGCTTTCGCTGTTGTTACTATTGACCATTCTTGTATTGTCTATTTTATTCCTCATTCCGCAACAATCTATTTTTATTCTTGGTACTGAAATACTCGCTATTGGTATTATTATTTACGTAATAGCAACAGTTCTTGACATCAATATTTATAGAAACACGCACACTGATTACAAGAGCCGTTATCTCTTCAATCTTTTGATAAATCAAATCGCATTATTGCCTTACCTCATTTCAGGTATTTATATTTTATGTTGTGGCGAAAAAGGAATTTACTGGATTGTTCCGGGCATTGTCTTTTCATTCATTAAAGCCATATTCGATTCGTGGGTGTTGCTTGTGGAGATTAACAGATGATTTATTCTCCACGGCATTCATCTTTGGCAAATAATTTAGGGTTTTCTAAAGATTTATTCTGAGTAGAAAGAATCACTTTTGTAATTCATTATAAAATTATAATATGAAAAAGTTGATCTTTGGTTCTCTCCTGTTTGCACTTACGTTCTTATTAACGGTTCCTTCTTTTGCACAGATAAGAAAAATTCCTGCTGAAGTTACACAAGCGCTCAAAGACAAATATCCAAATGCAGATAATGTTTCATGGAAAGATAAACTCACCGCTTTTGCCGCAATCTTTGAAATGAACAATGAAAAATATGAAGCACGATTCACTGATAAAGGCGTATGGAAAAGCACAGAAAAACAAATTGAGGAAAATGATCTTCCAGCGGAAATCAAAGATGGTTTTGGAAAAAGCAAATATGCTGACTGGGAATTGAAGAACATCTATCTTATCCAATTGCCGGAAGACGCAACGCAATACCGCATTTTAGTAGCTAAGAGCGATATCCAGAAAAAGAACCTTCTTTTCAATAGTGACGGAAAACTGCTGAAAGACAATCTCACTTTAAAATAATTGCCTCCTATAAAATTTCTTTTTCTCGTCAGGTGCATTTGTCGAAATTTGCAGCTTTATTTTTTATGTTTGAACAATCTT
This sequence comes from uncultured Bacteroidota bacterium, assembly GCA_903927975.1. GTDB lineage: Bacteria > Bacteroidota > Bacteroidia > Chitinophagales > Chitinophagaceae > Puia. The sequence goes on from CAIYPC010000316.1 coordinate 6,490, forward strand.
TGATTGTATGGAATGAATTTTTTGCTTGGGGTTAAGATTATCTAAAAAAATTATTACTGATGAAAAAAGCTTTTTGTGTTTGTTTGTTTGCAATCTGTTCTTTGCTTTCATTTGCTCAGCCTGATCGCTGGCAACAGCGCGTGAAATATTTGATGGATGTGAAAATGGACGTTTCGACAAATCGCTTTACAGGGAAGCAAAAGCTTGAATACACAAACAATTCCACTGACACTTTGTACAAAGTGTTTTATCACCTTTATTGGAATGCGTTTCAGCCAAATAGCATGATGGATAATCGCAGCCGCGAACTCGGAAAAAACTCTCTCGGTAAATCAAGAAAAGGTGAAGATCAACTTGATTGGGATGGCCGCGTTCGCGATAGGATATTAAATTTAAAACCTGATGAAATTGGTTATCAAAAAGTATTGTCTCTTAAAATGAATGGCATAACTCAACCATACAAAGAAGAAGAAACAATTTTAGAAGTGAATTTGACAAAGCCTATACTTCCAAAAGCAACAGCAGTTTTTGAAATGGAATTTGAAGCTCAGGTTCCATTGCAAGTGAGAAGAAGTGGGAGAGATAATCCGCAAACTGGTGTTCGTTATTCTATGAGTCAGTGGTATCCAAAAATGTGTGAATACGATTATGAAGGCTGGCATCCCACGCCTTATGTAGCGAGAGAATTTTATGGTATTTGGGGCGATTATGATGTGACTATTTCTATTGATAAAAATTACATGATCGGTGGCACCGGTTATTTGCAAAATGCAAATCAGATTGGCTTTGGCTATGAAACACCGGGCACAAAAGTAATTCGCCCTGCTGGTGATTTGCTTTCATGGCATTTTGTTGCTCCCAACGTTCATGATTTTATGTGGGCTGCAGATCCCGAATACAAACATTTGGTGCGCAATATTCCGAATGGGCCAGCCATTAATGTTCTTTATAAAAACAAAAACAATGATCCTGCTCAGGATACTTTGTGGACCCAGCTTGCAGATGCTGCTGTGATTGTATTGCCTTTTATTGAAAAGAATTTTGGGAAATATCCTTACAAGCAGTATTCATTTATACATGGAGGTGATGGTGGCATGGAATACCCAATGGGCACATTGCTCGTTGGACCTAGCCTTGGGGGCGCTTTTCATGAGTGGATGCATAGCTGGTATCAAGGCATGTTAGGAACCAATGAATCTATGTATGCTTGGATGGATGAAGGCTTCACAACTTATAGCGAAGCGTTGGTTTCAAGTTATTATCATAACTACATGGCAAAAAAATATCCCAATAATGCGGGCTATCAGCAAATAGTTGAAAAAGAAAACAGCCAGTTGCCATTGCACGAGTCGGGATCTTACAGCAGCTATTTTTATCTCGTAAAAAGTGGTCTCGAAGAACCGCTTACAACACATGCAGATCATTTCAACACAAACTTTGCTTATAGTCTTGCTTCGTATTCAAAAGGGGCGGTGTTTCTTGAGCAACTCGGTTATGTTGTTGGTGCAGATGTTCGTGATAAAATTTTGTTGGAATATTATAAGCAGTGGCGTTTCAAGCATCCAAATGCAAGCGATTTTTTTCGCATTGCGGAAAAAACAAGCGGACTAAAATTAGATTGGTATAAAGAATATTGGGTGAACACAACCAAAACGATTGATTATGCCATTGATAGTTTGTGGGAAGAAGATGGTAAAACTAAAATCAGGGTAAAATCGATTGGCAAAATGCCGATGCCCCTTGACGTTCAATTGGAATATAAAGATGGTAGCAAAGAGATTGCATACATCCCCCAATATTTCATGTTTGGCGAAAAACCTATTGAGGATAAGTCAATACCAAGAACAAGTTTTGAACCATGGAAATGGACATCGCCTACTTACACATTTGAGATTGGTCATAAGCTTACTGATATAAAGATTGTTGAGATTGATCCAACACAGCGAATGGCAGATGTTGATCGCAAGAACAATAAGCTGGAATTGAAATGGTAAAAAGGGAATAATAAAAAATTTGTTGTAAAATATTAAAGCCATCTAAAAAGATGGCTTTAATATTTTTTTTAGATATATAAGGAAAGGCCACGGGCGTAAATAAGATAAAGGTCAGAATGCGAATGATAA
>CAIYPC010000317.1 GCA_903927975.1 uncultured Bacteroidota bacterium
AATTTTTTGAAAAAATCCCGTAAATGGTATATGGCTCGCCCTGCCTACGATCCAGAAGCATAGCATGGAGCAAAAAAAGCGTTCAAAAACTGTCCGTGCTTCCGGAGCACCGGATTTCCGCCCTAGATATGTTGCAATCGCAAAGATGATAAGAATGCAAATCCACAGGATTCTGTTTTTGAGTATTTTCAATAGTTTTTCCCTTTGGTACATGGCAAGGTAGGATAATAGCGCACCGGCACCAAAGGCATCCATAGCGCAAGGGGTAAGTGAATAAAATATATTTCCGCTATACCCTGCAAAGTAGAGACAAATCCTTGTAATGAGTCCTGAAAATATAAGCACGTAAATAGCAGGAAGGATGTATTTGTGCCTGAGGAAAAGTATTACAAACGGAAAGAAAATATAAAACTGCTCCTCAACTGCCAGCGACCAGAAATGCCCGAAGTGCCCGTAATTATTTCCGGGCAAAGTAATGTAGATATTCATGGTGTAGGTGACAAGCCAAAAAATCAACTCCCTGCACCTATCAAAATTCAGGATCCAGAACATTCCAATGGTCAGGAAGTAAATGGGAAATATCCGTAATACGCGCCTGATATAAAACTGCCGCAAGGATTTCCAGGGCTTGTTTTTTTGACTTTCATTAGTTTCTTTTTGCTTTAATAAAATGGATGTTATCAGATAGCCGCTCAGGACAAAAAAGAGGTTTACTCCTCCTGAGCCAAATGGAATATAATTCATGAAGCTGTACTGCATCCAGTGGCAGATTATCACTGCAAAAACCGCAAAGAATCGCAACCCATCCAACTGGATGAAATGTTGGGGTGTTTGATTGGTTTCTTTCATAGTTTTTGTCATAATCGGTTCAAAAATTTGCTTCGAAAAAAGGGCAGACTTTTCTCATCACCATTAATTGTATTAAATGGCACTAAAGGGTAAGGGACATTAAAGTCCTTTATTTAAAATTTACGCTAGGTTTTAAGAGAGAATCAGGTTATCGTTTTCATGCAGTTCTTGTTTAAAATTAAGACTCAGCAACAAATATAGGTTGCGTATAAAAACTAAATATTAATTTCCTGCCAATAGGCACAATAATGAAGTGAGCGGGTACATTTATGCCTTTTACTGTAAAAATGGGAATTGAAATCTGTTCAAGCTTGAGGGCTTTGATGTTCTAAATTTTTTAGTCTTCCCCTGGCCCTCTAACAAAGGGGGAATGCGCTGCGCGCTGAGCTACAAATCTAAAATCTAAAATCGTACATCTAAAATTGTTTATCTTTGTTTTATGAAGAATGCATATTTGCTTTTAGCCCTGCTACTCTCCTGCCCTCTTTTAAGTATGGCTGATAATGACGGGAGGAAGGACAGTTTTGATGTTAAAAAATACACCCTTACCCTCGATGTATCTGACTTTAAAACGAAACAGGTTACCGGGATGACGGACGTCTTTTTTACGTCCACAATGAATAATTTGTCTAATATCAGGCTGGATTTTTTCCGCCTCACAGTGGATTCCGTTCAAAGCAATGGGAAGAACCTTGTGTATGCTTATAATGATTCGCTGCTGCATATTACCCTAGGTTCGGCCATGCAGAAGAATGACAGCGAGATCG
>CAIYPC010000318.1 GCA_903927975.1 uncultured Bacteroidota bacterium
AGAGATCAGAAGCTTGCTGATAAAAACTCTGGAAACTCAATTGCAGATTGTTGAGATAAAGATCAACACTCGCAGCCGAAGGATCTGGTTGGCTGGGGTTGGTCAGAAGACTGTTAAATTCATCGTTAACTTTGCTGCAGCTCCAAATCAATGTAAGTCCTGCTAACAATATTATGGTTATTTTAACTTTCATGTTCATAATTTTTTTGATTAAAACGATACTCTTAAACTTGCACCCAAACGACGAGAAGAAGGACCAGCAAAAAGGTCTATTCCCCTTGCAGCTCCACCAATCCCCAAACTATTGCTTTCCGGATCAAACCTTGAGTATTTAGGGAAGTTAGGGGCAAGATACCACACGTTATTACCTGTGAAAGATAAAGAGGCAGCGCCAAATGGTGTTTTCTTTAAAAAACTTGCTGGGAAATTATAAGATAGAGACAATTCTCTCAGCCTAATAACTGTTGCATCCCAAACAGCCGTGCTAGCAGGCCCAAAACCAACTGCATTGAAATATATATTATCAACACTCTGCTGAATTGTGTTTGGAGTACCATCCTCTTGGACAGTATTAGGTATGGTATAAGGCAAAGTCCTGTCAAAACCAGTATCTTTTGTCAGACCTCTGGCAAAAAGCGTACGTACCGTATTAGACCACATGTCCCCCCCGTGGGTATAATCCCATTGCATTCTTAGAGAGAACGCTTTATACGACAAAGTGCTAATCCCTGTAAGTTTATATTTAGGGTTTGGATCCCCCATCTGGGCGATGCCCGATGAACCCACATAATAGCCATTGTCATCCACTATTCTTTTGCCGGTTGGTTTAGAGCTTACTGCAGTAGTACCAGTATCTAAGAGAACATAACCCCCTTCCAAGACCCCAAGAGGTTTTCCATTAATTGCATATGAACCCGGACCGCCAGTATAACCACCAATTTCTATCTCTTTTATATCAGCAGGCATACTATGCACTTTACTTCTGTTCACAGTCAGGATGCCGTTTAAATCCCATCTCCAATTTTTGCCCCTCACAACCGTATAAGTCAAAGACATTTCAATACCCTTATTATCTACAGCCCCTGCATTGATTGTAGTTGCCGTATATCCAGTGGATGCATCAAGTTGTCTGTTTAATATCTGGTTAGTGGCGGTACGGAAATAACCTGTCAAATCTAGGCTAATCCTGCTGTCGAAAAATTTGCCTTCAATGCCCGCTTCTGTTTCTCGAAGCAATTCGGGCTTAAGATTAGGATTTGGCACCAAGTTAGGTACTGATGCAGTGTTTACAGAATTTCCCCCATTATCAACAAATTGATTGGTAGTTAAATTAAGAGAAGCCCTTGTTTGATAGGGAGTAGGGAAATGAGCACTCGTCGAATACCCTACGCGCAATTTTAAATAATTAACAGTTGAGCTGTTTTTTAGCCCATCAATAAATGAAGTGGGTATAAAAGACGCGCTGACCCCAGGGTAAAATATCTTGCGGTTATTAGGCTCAAGCGTTGATACCCAGTCATTTCGACCGCTTAGATTCAGATAGAGAAAATCTTTATATCCCAAATCTGCAGAAGCATAAACCCCTGCTCTGATTTCCTCCGTTTTATAATCGAGGTCATTCCCGCCTTCATCTAAAATGTCATGTGTTTGGAAGCTACTATGATCAAAAAGCCCATATACTATCTGATACGTGCTTTTTAACCCGAATTGGTTGTAATTGTCATGTCTTACTTCGCCTCCTGCGTTTACATTAAGAGTGATATCGCTTCCAAAAGTGGTGTTATAAGTGACAAACAATTTATGGTTCAGGATAGAATTATCATCCGTCATTGTGCGGTACAACCCGTTTACGTAACCCGGGCCACCGGAAATTCCTCCTTTATTTACACGCAAAGTTTGATTTTCCGTGTACAAATCAAGCCCAAAACGATAATTAATAGCTAAATTTTTTAATATATCATATTTAAGTCCAAAAGTGCCATAAGATCTATAAGTAACATCAGAAGTTAGGGCATTATGTGCCGTCCACCTCGGGTTTTCAATATCATTACCACCTCGGTAATAAATGCTCCCGTGAGTAACAGGGTTTTCATAAGGCAGACCGTCAAGGTTGACACTAGTTGGAGTAAACATCAAATATCCGAAAACTGAACTTACATCAGGACCACCCCCACCTGAGTTGGCACCCACAACAGGGGTTTGAAAATCTGTGATGGCAAAATTCAAAACTGCATTCATCGTAAAATTATTTGCAAGTTTCGCCGAGCCGCCTATGCCAAAATTATTCTTATATACCCTGTTATTAGGAGTAAATCCTTGATCACCGGTATAGGAATAACTTGCGTTGAACGTGGTATTTTGACCAGAGGATGCAACATTAATAGAGGTAGTGCTAACTAAACCTGTCCTGAAAAAATCAGGTACACTGTTATAATATTTATAGTCCTGGGTTTTCCCTGGTCCGTATAATGTTGGGTTAGCAGCCTGATAAGATGGGCTATATGCCACCTGCATGGGCGGGTTTGTAAATTTAGCGCCCCAAGTACTGAACGCCGCCGATGGCGCCAGATCAAAACCACCACCGTAGGATTTTTGATAATCTGGTAAATTGGCTACATTATTTGCAAAGAATGATTGAGAAGCTGTGATCTCAAGTTTTTTTTGTGTTTTACGGGCAGAGCCATTTTTTGTGGTAACTACTATTACACCATTGCGCCCTTGTTCGCCGTATAACGTGGCCGCGGCAAGCCCTTTCAAAACACTCACGCTTTCAATATTATTCGGGTCGAGGTCTAGAAAACGACTAGATGTAGCAGTGCCCCCACCATACTGGAAATTTTGATTTGCATTGTTGCTTGCATCGAAAGGAACTCCATCAACAATAAAAAGCGGGGTGACCCCACCTCCATTGATTGTACTGACTCCTCTTATTGTAATATTAGTACCGCTACCGGAAATACCGCTCGTGTTCAATACATCAAGACCTGCAACTTTACCATTCAATACACGACCAATATCTCCCTCTGTCCTCAATTCCAAATCCTTCTTATCAACAGTCGTTACAGCATATCCCAAGGCCTTTTTTTCGCGCCTAATGCCCTGTGCTGTAACTACTACTTCGGTTAATGCTGTATTTAAGGATTTTAATGAAACAGACACTGCTTCACGATTACCAACAGCAATTTCTTGCGGTTCAAACCCAATTCCGCTGATTAACAAAGTTGCATTAGGCTGAACACTAATTTTAAAAACCCCATTAGCATCTGCGCTTGTGCCAACTTTATTATTGCCTTTGATTTTTACGCTGGCTCCCGGAACGGGATTTCCAGTTGCGTCAGTAACTTTACCAGTTACTTCTCTTTTTTGTGCTAATGCCAGTAAAGTGCACAATACCAGCACTGTTAAAAGTGGCAGAAATTTTCTCATGTGTAGTGAGTTTTGGTTTTATGAACAATGAGCAATGACCTTCTTAATTGTCAATGCCTTAAAAAACATACTTGCCAATTAAATTCTTAATCAGAATTTTTTGGATTGACAGGTGTTATCTGGTTAGCTAAAACGAAGTTTTGGTATATTGAATAAATACGAAGGATAGGTTCAAATGAAATAATCTAGGAAAGGTTCAAAATTAAAAATAGCGAAGGATAGGTCTAAGTTAGGTTATGCGAAATAAGTCCCCAACCTATTAAGGATAAGTTCTAAATAAAATATTTTCCAATTTAGATAGCATATTTAGAAAGAAGACATTCTAATTGTTAGTATCGCTGCAAATAAAAAGGAAAAAATATTACCAGCCAAAAAACTGTTAAAATTTGTTTACTATTTGAGTATTATTGATAAGTGGTCTTTTAAGATATAAGTCGCAACAGGCAAATTGCTAACAAATTACAAAAATAAAATCTGACAGGCAAAGATGTAAACGCATAAAACAGCCCGATGGCTATTTTATGCGCATGTTGTTATTAAAATGATTTTAATCGAGCGCTTACCCAAGTGTTTTGTTCTCCCTACTTGCATGAATCTAATTATTTGATACTAGTGTAATGCTTAATAAAAAAATGGGTTCTCCATAGACATTAGTGACTCAGGTTTTCCTATCAGAACAATAAAATTATTAGAGAACCATTCTTCCTTTGCATTGTACCAATGCTCAAAAAAAAACCGCCCCATGGATATGGAAGCGGTTTCTAAAACAAATTTTCTTTTTATTAATAGCCGGGATTTTGTTGGCTCGCAATATTTGCGTTGGCTTGGATCTCTGACAGCGGTATTGGTGCAACCCTTCTATTATCAGGGTATGCTATTACTGAATTTATATTACCCGTGCCCGCAGAAATTGAACCAGCATTGGCCAACCGGTTAAGGCTGTAACCAGATTTGCTTAACCAGCACAATGGTGGAGTTATAACATAGAAGAAATGGATAAGGTCGAAAACCAATAACTTCTGTCTTTCCCATTTTAATATTAAGACATTATTGTTTTCAAAATTTCTGCAAGTAAAAAAGAAAAAATATTACCAGCCAAAAATCATTTGCAATTTTATTTCTGACTTTTTATTTCCTTGTACCTGATCTAAGCCAGTTCCAACTGTATTTTGATTTGAATAAACAGTTTGTGCCCAGCGGAACCATGCACGCATATTAATTTTTGAATTTTTAGCTCTAAGGATTCGCTTGAAATTGTAGCTCAAATTGACATAATAGCGAAAACCTTTGCCATAAAAGACAGGGATTGAAAAGTTATAAAGAACATCATTTTCATAAGCGTAGTCCCTCGAATTATAGCCATCTGTCTCAAAATATTGAAGCCTCAAATTCCCTGAATAGCTTTTGCGCGAAGGAGAATAGAACAAATCAACGAGCCCGAGAAACCCTTGTTCATTATCTGTCGCCTTTTTATCATACCACAACAAATCAATGCGATTTCTCAATTCTATTTCTTTATTTAAATGAATATCTAATTCTGTTCGCAAATTCTGCTTGGATATAAACGCGAGCCGATGTGCTGCCAAATCTAAGCCTGAAACATTTTGCTGTTTGCTTTCATTTTTATAGCGCATGTATATCGACCAAATTTTATTTGGCTGATAAGTTAACTGAACCAAATAATCTTTGCCTGAGCTCGGTGCATCAACTCCATATTTCAACCAAGGAAATTTATAAACATCAAAATATGCGCCCACACTCCATCCAGTAAATGGCCTGACAGAAATACCAGAATAGAAACCAGTTTCGTTATTCACATTTGTATTCTCAGTAAATGCATCTGAGTATAAAGATTGATAGGCTTTATCAATTTTTCGATGTAGAAGTGATATATCAACAGAAGGAGAAATGCTTATCAATGCACCATTCAGCATTGCAAAATGCAAATTTTTATCAACTGCTGCTTCTCCAAAAAAATGAATGTTGCGATATGTGTAACTATAATCAACACTTTCATTGTTCCAGGATTTTCCTTGAATCGCATACAGATTATATGGAAGATCCTGTTTTTGTATGGGGATTGAAAAAAAGTATTTAATAACGTTCATGCCTAACCTAAATTTTGATTTAACAAAACTGATGTTGCCTCCAAATGTTGATTGATGCATAATATCCCTGTCGGCATTTTCTGCCGCAGTGCGATGATAACCTGAGTTTTGAAAAGAGCTGATGAAATCGTCTTTAGATAATGTATCCGAAACTAAATTGGCGCTCACATTTCTGTATGAGGCAAAGGCAGTTGCTTCAAAATTTCCTTTTTGCAAAGTTATTCCTGCACCACGATGGAAATTGAATTCCCCAGATGAATTGTATGGTCTTAAAATTGCCGACTGTCTTTTTATCGCCAACACTTCGGCGCTTTTTGTGAACGCAAGAGTTTGCCATTGCATTAATCCCTGTCCCATATTAACCGTAAAATCTCCAATGGCAAGCGATTTTATGACGCCTATATTTTTTGTGAAAAAATGAAATGAATAAAAATCAAACCCATATTTCTGAGCACCTCTGAAAAATTGTTCGCCGGCATCTTTGTCTGCCAGCAAACCATACTGCAATAAATTTTTGTAATTGTATTTATAACGAAGAAAAATTTTCTGTGGGCTACCTAAATAATACGAAGACGAATCAGCAGGCTTCTCAAAACCGTTGGCCTTTTCTATTTGTTGCCCTATCCTAAACAATAATGAATTCCCTCCGCTATGTAATCTTTGGCTTATTGTTTCTTGAACGGAAGTATTATCTCTCACCATCGCATAAGGCAATATGCTTTTTATTGTTTCAATATCCCAATCAGGAATTGCTTGTAGCTCGTAAACACTTAAAA
>CAIYPC010000319.1 GCA_903927975.1 uncultured Bacteroidota bacterium
CATACACATTGAAGAAATTGGTCATACAATCGATTATTATTGTGATGGTGCAAAGTTTTCAGTTTTATCAGTAGATAAAATCAATAAATGTTTTACAGTTCAAGGAAATATTAGTCCCGATTCAACAAAAAAGACTCGTTGGTGTCTAGCAAAAGATGATGTAACACCAAAAGATATATTTAGACTATCAAATGGAACATCAGATGACAGAGCAATTATTGCGAAATACTGTATTCAGGATTGCAACCTCGTTCACTACTTGATGACAAAGGTTGATATTTTAACAGGTTATGTTGAAATGGCTAAAATCTGTAGTGTTCCAATAAGTTTTCTAATTTTACGAGGTCAAGGAATCAAGTTGACGAGTTATGTCGCCAAAAAGTGTCGTGAAAAAAGAACATTAATGCCAACAATTGAAAAGTCGGAAGATAATGATGGATTTGAAGGTGCAATTGTGTTGGACCCAAAATGTGATATATATTTGGATAATCCTGTTGCATGTGTTGATTATGCATCATTATATCCATCGTCAATGATGAGTGAAAATTTGTCACATGATAGTAAAGTGTGGACAAAAGAATATGATTTGAATAACGAGCTGGTTTGTGAAACTGGTGAAACAAACGCTGATGGGGAGTTTATTTACGACAATTTGCCGACGTATGAGTATGTGAATATAACGTATGATACATTTAAATATGTTAGAAAAACGCCGAGTGCGGCTGCAGAAAAGATAAAATGTGGATATAAGATTTGCAGATTTGCACAGTTTCCGGATAATGCAAGAGCAATTATGCCTTCAATTTTGGAAGAACTGTTGATGGCTAGAAAGACAACGAGAAAACAGATTCCGTTGCAAAAGGACGAATTTATGAAAAATGTATTGGATAAAAGACAGCTTGGTTACAAAGTGACTGCAAATTCATTGTACGGTCAATGTGGAGCAAAGACTAGCACATTTTATGATAAAGATATTGCAGCATCTACCACTTCAACTGGGAGATTGTTGTTAACTTATGCAAAAAAGGTCATAGAAGAAACTTATGGACAAAGAATTTGTAATACAGTTAATCATGGACAGGTATTAACAAAAGCGGAGTATATATATGGAGATACAGACTCGGTATTCTTCACATTTAATTTGCAAACACCAGAAGGAAAACCAATTCGTGGAAAAGAAGCTCTTGAAATCACAATTGAATTAGCACAAGAAGCAGGTCATTTGGCATCTAGTTTCCTGAAAAATCCACACGATTTAGAATATGAAAAAACATTTATGCCATTTTGTCTTTTATCTAAAAAAAGATATGTTGGTATGCTTTATGAACATGATCCAGAAAAAGGTAAAAGAAAGGAGATGGGAATTGTATTAAAACGAAGAGACAATGCTCCAATTGTAAAAGATATTTATGGTGGAATTATTGATATTTTAATGAAAGAAAAAGATATTAAAAAAGCAATGGATTTTTTGAAAGCATGTTTAAAGAATATTGTTGAAGAAAAGTATCCAATGGAAAAACTTATTATTACGAAATCATTAAGATCGGGTTATAAAAATCCAAAACAAATTGCACATAAAGTGTTGGCTGATAGAATTACTGCAAGAGATCCCGGAAATAAACCGAGTTCAGGAGATAGAATTCCATTTGTATATATAAATCATCCAAATAAAAAGGCACTACAAGGTGAAAAAATAGAAACACCAACTTTTATTAAAGAACAAAACTTGAAAATAGATTATTCGTTTTATATTACAAATCAAATTATGAAACCTGTTCAACAAGTATTCGCTCTGGTACTTGAAAAAATCTGGGATATGCAGAATAAAAAATCAAAGATTGTCAAGTTTAAAAAAGAGATTGAAACATTAACAAAATCAGTTGAACCAGAAAAGTTGCAGGACAAGTTGGATGCATTAAAAAATAAAGAAGTGAAAATATTATTGTTTGATGAATTTTTAAGAGAAACAAATAATAGTAAAGATGGAAATCAAGCTCTAACAAA
>CAIYPC010000320.1 GCA_903927975.1 uncultured Bacteroidota bacterium
ATTTATTTTCGTTGAAACCACCAAAACACTAGCACAAAATCAAACCACATCTATGATACGATTCCTGAAAAAGTCTTTCAAGTTCATTGGATATTTTGTTTTGGGCTTTATAGGGTTTGTATTGCTTTATCTTTTATGCGCTTATTGCCTCTCGAGAATTGCTGTTGATGGAGAACCTAAAACATCAAATGATGTTGCCATTTATATCAAGACAAATGGCGTGCATACTGATTTGGTAGTGCCTATAAAAAATGATCAAATTGATTGGAGTAGTGAAATAAAATTTGCCAATACTCATTTGGTTGATACTTCAAAAATGAAATATCTCGCAATGGGCTGGGGCGACAAAGGCTTTTATTTAGAAACGCCACAATGGTCTGATCTGAAATTTAGTGTTGCATTTAAAGCAGCATTTGCATTAGGCTCCACAGCAATCCACGCTACATTTTATGGTGATTTGCCTGAAAATGAATCTTGCAAAAAAATTATAATCACAAATGAGCAATACGCAAGACTAATAAATTATATCACGAACAGTTTGCAACATGATGCCGAAGGGCATGTGATGCGGATTATTACCAATGCCAACTATGGAAATGCTGATGCATTTTATGAAGCAAAAGGCAGCTACAGCATGCTTCACACTTGTAATACCTGGGCTAATAATGGGCTAAAGAAAAGCGGTCAAAGAGCTTGTTTATGGAACACCGTTTGATACAGGTATTTTTCTGAAATATAAATAAAGAGAAATTTAAATTGTGATATGCTTTTTCAAAGTATCATCAACAATTGTATATTTAATCACTGTGAAAAAAATCATCTCGACTTTTATTCTCTGTTTCGCAATGCTTCCCATTTTTGCTCAATACAAAATGCGTAGTATTGATCAATTAATTAACAGATCGGATCCTGGTTGGTCGTTAGTTAAGCAATGGATTGATTCTGCAAAAAACAAGGTTGAGGTTCTTCCAGTTGACAGCACAAAAGCTAAGAATGCTCTTTATAAAACTCAAGTGACAACGCGTTCTGTGATGGGCGCGATAGTTTATTCAACAGGAGGGATTTTAATTGATAATGGTTGGATTCGGATTTTGGGTTCGGGCTGCGATAAAATGCAAAGAACACTCCCTGATTGGAATAAAGGAAAGGCCTTTAAAGAATTTGGGGATAGGCCTGCATTCTTCCTCGTTGCTGACGATGCAGCAGGAGGATATTTCGTTATAAATTATGGTCCCTTCGGAAAAGATATAGACAGCATTTATTATCTATCACCAGATGATTTAATGTGGGAGCCTCTTAAAATGAATTATGAAGATTTTATATGGTTTTGCTTCAATGGAAACCTGAAAAAATTCTATACAGGAATCAGATGGAACTCATGGCAAAAAGATGTTCAAGCATTGAAGGCAGATGAAGTATTTCATATAATGCCACCATTATGGTCAAAGGAGGGTAGGGATGTTGACAAAAGTTTCAGAACACCTATTCCAGCGGAAGAGGAATTTTCCTACACTCTTTCATTGCAGAAAAGAATGGGGCTAGATAAAAACGGGAATTGATTTTATAAATGAATTCAAGTGATTTGCATCACCAATTCGAAAACGTTTATTATTTTTTAAATATTCATTATCAAACCTAAACTAACGATTATGTTCAAACCCCAAACCATCAAAGCTTTTTCTATTGTAGCAATTGTTTTATCTGCAATCGGGCTTTTATTAAGCATCTTTCTCGCAAAACAGGTAAATGGCATTTTCTTTTTAGGTATCGTATCATGGGCTATTTTATTATGGGCGAGTTATATTGGCTTTCGCTTGAGCTCATATAAACTTTATGAAGATGAATATAAAAAAGTGGGCATCAGGATTTATTTGATCATCGTTGCTTTTGTATTATTCTTTTTTGTTGGGCTAATGATTGGCCTTGTATTGTCAGTATTATTGTTAGGAACGCTTTGGGCATTAAAAAGCAATTACGATGATTGGGATAATAGTGATAAGGTGTTTGATGAACCAACGAGCGATGGTACAAAAGTTTAAGGGAAGAATAAAGAAGAAAAATTTTTGTAGAATTTGTTTGAAGTGAGTTAGCCCTGAAAGTGTAGTTAATGATTCGGCTATACAATTTTTATGTTTTCCCTACAGCCATAAAAATCTGTACATTCATAAAATTAAAACCTTGCTACATGCCAAAGCTCAAATCACATTCTCATAGATTATTTTTTGCACTTACAGTTGCATTTATTTTTTCTACTCATGCATTTTCTCAGCCAAATCCCAATAAGCCTGATCTTTGTCAGGGAGATTATTACACTGAAGACCAAGCAGCAAACGTGCTAAAGGGTTTAACGAATCTCTATCACGACAAGACTTCCTGGGAAAATAGAGCTGCCCTTATCCGTCAGGGGATTTTAGATGGTGCTGAGTTAAATCACATGCCCCGTCAGGCTCTGAAAGTAATTTATAATGACATTCATAAAGAGAAAGGATATACGGTACAGAATATTGCTATTGAAACTTTGCCGGGATATTATCTCACAGGCAATCTTTATAAGCCTGATAAAAAACTTTCTTCGATGGCAGGCGTGCTTTGCCCCCATGGGCATTTTAAAAATCCCGATGGTCGCTTTCAGGAACAAATGCAGAAACGTTGTGCTACGCTTGCGCGGATGGGCGCTGTTGTTTTTGCGTATGATATGATTGGCTATGGAGACAATAAACAATGCTCGCACGAAATAGCAAAGGCAGTAAAGCTGCAGACATATAATAGCGTGAGAGCGCTCGATTTTTTATTATCGCTTCCTAATGTGGATACATCGAGGATTGCTGTTACTGGAGCTTCGGGTGGCGGCACACAGACTTTTATTTTAACGGCTATCGACAACCGAATTAAAGTTTCTGTGCCAGTGGTGATGGTTGCTGCTCATTTTTTTGGTGGATGCATTTGCGAGAGTGGAATGCCAATTCACCGCCGACCAATACTGCTTACTAATAATGTGGAGATTGCTTCACTCGCAGCTCCGCGCCCAATGTTGCTTGTGTCAGACGGAAGTGATTGGACAAAGAACTGCCCCAAACTGGAATATCCTTATATCAAAAATATCTACAGTTGGTATGGTGTGTCGCAAAATGTCGAGAACGTTCATTTGCCAAACGATCAGCATGATTATGGCCCAACAAAAAGACAACCGATGTATGCCTTCTTAATAAAACATCTTTCACTAAACAATAAAGGAATGATGAAAGATGGATTGGTGGATGAAAGTGCAAGCGCTGTGCTGAGCCAGGAAGATTTGACTGTGTTCAACAAACAACATCCAATTCCTTCCGATGCAGTTTCAGGTGATGATGCAGTGATGAAATTGCTGGAGTGGTAAACAGCATATTCGGTTATTAGCGTGCGTTAAAATGGCTCACTCAGTAAATTTTTGACTCGTTGAATATCTAGACTTAGAAAATTTATGAGAACCTGCAATACTGATGCGATTGGTTGAGGGTTATTGAAGTTTATGCTTGTAACATTTACAAGGGCAATTTAAAAGAACTTCTAAATGTTCAGATAAGCATGCCGTTTGACATCCTCTAAAAATAATTTTGCCTTATCAGATCTATTGGCTCGAATAATGCGTATTTAATAAGGAATGCCTTCAATCATCATCTTTATGAAACGTTTATTATGTATCTGCACCAGCGTTGCCTGCTTGATTTTCATTCCTAAAAATGAAAGTGCACAAACTGTGAGCAATGCCTCTGTTAAGGATCAGCATAATCATCTTTTCACTTATGGCAAAAGCACATTTTCAAGCAATGTTCCCCTGAATGAAATCAACACAAGGGCTTTCAGATATTTTAGAAAGAGATACCCAAATGTAGAAGATGAAAAATGGCAGTGGACTGATAAGGGGATGTCAGTGGTTATTGAAGATAGTACCAGCCAGACAAGAATCTTTTTTGATGATAAAGGAGGTTTCGTTTCCTCGGCAAAAGCATATACTGAATATGGCATCGGTCCCGTATTGAAAGATGAACTGTCCAAATTATTCCCCGATTATAAAATACTGAGCGTTACTGAAGATTTTGATGGCCACAAAATATTATACTGGATCACCATGTCGAAAGATGATTCCATTAAATCAGTTGAAGTGCGTTCCGAAGATGGTGACGCTGTTGATATAATGAAAACGTTTAGCAAGCCTTAGGGGGAATTGATAATTAGTAATTGATAATTAATAATTCTTCCATTCGTAAAACTTAAGCCGCATAAAGCAATTCTTTATTTTTACTTTAATGAAAAAGGGAGACTACTTTAAAAAGGAGTTACCTTTTGTCGGCATTATTAAAGTAAATAAAAATGAAAGCCTCAGTTCGTTCAAAATATGGCTCGCCTGAAGTGGTAAGCATCAAAGAGCTTGAGATGCCAACTCCAAATAGCAACGAACTGCTGATAAAAGTATTTGCCACAACAGTAAACAGAACCGATTTAGGAATACTCAAGGGCACGCCATTTCTCATGAGGTTTTTTACTGGTCTATCCAAACCGAAGTTAGCAGTCACAGGCTCAGACTTTGCCGGACAAATTGTAGCGATAGGAGAAAATGTAAAATCTTTTAAAGTAGGAGATAGGGTGATGGGTTTTGGTGGAATGGGTGCTCAAACACATGCGGAGTATCTTTCATTCGGTGAAACCAGGGGAATAATAACAATCCCTGAAAATATTAATTATGAAGAAGCTGCGGCTTGCATTGAAGGAGCGTTTTATGCAATCAACTGTATTAAAAGCGTAAACCCAAAGCCGGGACAAAAAGCAATCATTATTGGAGGAACTGGAGCGATAGGTTCATCCATTGTTCAGTTCTTAAAATTTTTTGGTGTTTATGTTACTGCAGTTTGCGGTACAGAAAATATGGAACTCGTAAAATCATTGGGGGCTGATAAACTGATCGATTATAAAAA
>CAIYPC010000321.1 GCA_903927975.1 uncultured Bacteroidota bacterium
ATCAAACAACCATTCAGATCATAATAAGCAAACATCACCTGATTGTTGAAGTTGAACGTTGCTTTGTCCAAATTCTTTTCTTTCTGCCATTTAATGTTTGTTGCAGAATTAAAATCTTGGCTAAATGAATTTTTAACTGATTTGCTGATGCCGTCATTATCATTTGCAAATGTGCTGCCTATGCCTACCGCAAGTGTTAAAGCGATTGATAAAAAAGTCTTTTTCATGTTTTATTTTTTTAAGATTGATAAATTCAAAATTTATTGACGGCACAAAAGTATATTCAACCTGTGCTCAATGCAAGCGGATAGTGATTATCGGCGAAAAGGGAAAAGCCGAAATGATTTCGTGTCAGAAAAATTCGATTTCGTCTCAACATTTGTGGAGTTGTAGATTTTGTGAGTTATCTCTGCTTATTATTAGCGGTATGAAAACGTTCGTGATTTTTTGAAAAATGGATTGCGCGAAAATGAAATCAGCACAGTTTTTGGAGTTGCAACAAATTTTAGCACTTAATCTGAATGTGTATTTAAAGTCTCGCACATTCGTGTTAGCTTTAAAAAACGTTCTTCATCATTTATAAATCATAATAAGTATGAACAACAAACTCTTTGCAAAAACACTCATTGTTTTTTTTGCTAGCAGTTTTATGATGGCGTCTTTTTGTGTTGCGCAGTCAACTCCGCGACTGTCATTGATTGCTCTTTCCAAATCGGATCATACGTTGGCTATTGTAGATCCAGTTACCTTAAGAGTTATTGCGCGTGTGCCAGTAGGGCAGGATCCTCATGAAGTGATTGCATCTGCAGACGGTAAGACTGCTTATGTTTCTATTTATGGTGGGGGCAGCTTACATGAGTTGAATGTAATCGATCTCATTGCACAAAAGCCTCTGTTTAATATTGATACCAGACCACTGTTTGGACCACACGGATTAGCGTTTGCAAATGGCAAAGTTTGGTTCACTGCCGAGGGCTCTAAAGCCATCGGCAGCTATGATCCCGTAACGGGCAAGCTTGACTGGAGTATGGGAACTGGTCAAGATCGAACACACATGATTTATGTTTCAGCCGATGGAAAAAAAATTTACACAACAAATGTTTCTTCCGGAACCGTCAGCATTCTTACAGATACATTAATGCAGCCGGGGAAATTTGCGCCTCCTGATGCAAAACCACATGAAGAGTGGACTCAAACTATTGTTCCAACAGCAAAAGGTTCAGAGGGATTTGATGTGTCGCCAGATGGTAAAGAGGTATGGACCGCAGCAAGTGAAGACGGAACAATTTCTATTATTGATCTTAACACAAAAAAATTGCAAACGAAAATTGATGCAAAAGTTTTAGGTGCTAACCGGTTGAAGTTTACCCTCGATGGCAAACTTGTATTTATTTCAACCTTGCGAGATGGGCAACTGTTTATTTATAATGCCGTTTCGCACAAGGAAGTAAAACGTGTGAACATTGGCCACGGTGCCGCAGGTATTTTAATGGATCCAAATGGCACACGTGTTTTTGTTGCATGCACGGGCGACAACTATATCGCAATAATCGATTTGAAAACACTGGAAGTTACTGGTCATCTTGACGTGGGAGGCGGACCGGATGGCATGGAATGGGCAACGCGGAACCAGTAATGAAAAAGGATGTTTCTTGCAATTTATAACGTTCACATACAACCGAAAACAGTTAGAGTAATTCTGCGGCTTGCTTATTTAATAAAATAAAATTTTCTTACACTCTCGCCGTCATTCCTGCGAAGGCAGGAATCCCACCGGGCAAATCATCGTGGTAAGAAAATAAGATTCCAGCCTTCGCAGGAATGACGGAAACTCTCTAAAAAATTGTTTAGTGGTAAAATTTAAAATTACCATTAAGTATGAATTTCAGTACGCAGGATTTATAAAATCATTTTTCGCCTACTTCTTATACAGATTACCGTATTACCTACCATTATTACTGATTATAGCTGCAAATGCAAAACGCGTTAAATACTTACGCTAATTTTGAATTCTGAATTTAAACATCATGGATAAAATAATAAAACTTGACACTGTTTCACAGTTCAATTCACAAAGAGCACAGGAAACCCTGCATCCATTGGTAACTGTTCTGGATCAGTCAAAATCAAAACCCTTATATCCGGCTCGTTTTAGTTCAGGGCTGTATATTGTTTTTTTAAAAGAAATAAAATGTGGCGAACTGAAATATGGCAGAAGCAATTACGACTACGAAGAAGGAACATTGGTCTTTATTGCACCAGGACAAGTTTATGGGGTTGATGATAAAATGAAAGCCGTTCAACCGAAAGGCTGGGCACTGGCATTTCATCCTGATCTGATTCATGGAACTTCTCTCGGCAGGCATATAAAAGAATATAATTTTTTCTCTTACGATGTAAATGAAGCGCTGCATGTTTCTGAAAGAGAAAGACAGGTTGTGATTGAATGCTTTAATAAAATCCAGTATGAACTTTCGCATGCGATTGATAAGCACAGTAAGACATTAATCGTTAGCAATATCGAATTGTTTCTAAATTATTGCGTTCGTTTTTATGACCGTCAGTTTATTACAAGAGATAATGTTCACAAAGATGTATTGGTAAGATTTGAAGAATTGTTGGATGATTATTTTCAATCATATAAACCAAAGAATTTAGGCTTGCCTTCTGTTGGATATTGCGCAGGGCAATTGAATTTGTCAGCAAACTATTTTGGTGATTTAGTGAAGAAAGAAACAGGAAAATCTGCACAGGAATATATTCAGGAAAAAATAATTGGTCTTGCTAAAGAAAAAGTTTTTGATGTAAGTAAGTCGATCAGTGAGATCGCTTATGAGATGGGTTTTAAATATCCTCAACATTTTACGCGGTTGTTTAAGCAGCGTGTTGGCCAATCGCCGAATGAATATAGATTGCTTAATTAACAATAAATCAGTTAAATGAAATTTAATAAAAACAGCTTATCGTCATTTGTTCTTTTCACATTAATAATATCATTTGTTTTGGAGAACAGAATTTCTGCTCAGAATAATAAACAAATTGTTCGGATAGCAAAATTGGTTATTGATTCAGCACAATTAGAAAAATATAAAGCGGCACTTAAAGAACAAATGGAAACTGCTATTAGTGCAGAACCGGGTGTGCTTTTGTATAATGCTGTCTATGAAAAAAACAATCAAACACATATCACAATATTAGAAGTTTACGCAAGCGACAGCGCATATATGGCACACCGACAAACGCCTCACTTTTCAAAATATAAAGCCGCCACAAAAGATATGGTGAAATCTCTTGAGCTTATTGATGTAGTCCCGATTGGGCTAGTGTCAAAGTTGAAGTGATAATAAATATCAAACCGAAAATTATTTTTCAAATAAATAACTTAAAAAATAAATGTTATGCAAAAACGTAAATTAGGAAATAGCGGACTTGAAGTTTCCGCGATAGGATTGGGTTGTATGGGGATGAGTTTTGCTTTTCCGCCTTTCCCTGAGAAAAAAGAAATGATTGCTCTTTTACATGCAGCTTATGAACAAGGCGTTACTTTTTTTGACACAGCAGAAATGTACGGGCCTTATACCAACGAAGAATTGTTGGGTGAAGCTTTAGCACCGATTCGCAACGAAGTAATCATTGCTACAAAATTCGGTTTCAATATTGTTGATGGAAAAATGGCTGGCGTAAATAGCCGTCCCGATAATATAAAAAAAGTGGCAGAAGAATCATTGAAAAGATTGAGAACAGATGTGATTGATTTGTTCTATCAGCACCGCGTTGACGAGAACGTGCCGATCGAAGACGTGGCCGGAGCGGTGAAAGAATTGATTCAGGCCGGCAAGGTGAAACATTTCGGCCTGTCGGAAGCCGGCGCGAAGACCATCCGGCGCGCCAACGCGGTTCAGCCGGTCACCGCCTTGCAAAGCGAATACTCACTGTTTTGGAGAGAGCCGGAGGCGGAGATTA
>CAIYPC010000322.1 GCA_903927975.1 uncultured Bacteroidota bacterium
AAGGAGTTGAAAATATTTTTTTAATAGGCTTGCATATTAATATAAAGCTTAGTATCTTACAACCTTGAAAGGCCACCAATCTGGTGGTTTTTTCATACCCTCGCTCCAGATAATCCCTTGAAAGCTCCTGTTGATTTAGCCCCAAAAGTTTTTTTAATTGGTGATAAAAATATCCCCTAACCAATATGAACACGCTTCTCATTTTAGGATTTCAGCTTACGGTAGGAATACCTGAGATTATCATTGCCCTGCTCGTGGCTCTTGTGCTCGGCTTCAGCATTTCATTTTTTTGGAACGCAAAGAAGAATATCAATATAAATCAATCTGCAGAGCCAGACAGTATCGGCGAAAATGATAACTGGAAGCTGAAGTATTATAATGATATGGACATGCAGGAGCGGGCTCAGCAACAATTAAGAGAGCGTTTGGCAGAAACAAGAGAAAATGAACAGATACTAAATATTGAAGTTGAAGAATTAAGAAAAGAGATTGACGATTTTGAAAATAGGTTGTCTTCTATCCCCACCCCTCAGGCTGTCGTTGAAACAAAATCGCCAGCATCAGCAGGGTTTGATTATCTAACACAATTGAAATCAGCTCAGGAACATTTGGTAGAGAATAATAATACGGTAAGCCGCCTTGTTGGTCAGATCGAGCTTTTAAAAGAATCAGAAAGCAAATACTCTACGTTGTTGAAAGAGAATGAAGAGCTGACTAGTCATTTAACTGATCTGAAAAAACATTTGACAGAAAAAGAAAATGAGGTAAATCAAATTCGTCAACAACAAAGGCTTGGCGATGAGATGAACGATAGGTTGAATAAAGCTTATTCTGAATTTAGTGTGCTGCAGGAAAAATTACAGAAGCTACAAACAAATCTCACACAGCCACAAAAAGGGGCAGATTATGAGCAATTGCATGAATCTTATTTCAAGCTCACAAAAGATTTTGATGAAGCAAGACAAAAACAAATAGGCTTGTGGGAAGAGAATCAAAGATTGAGT
This sequence comes from uncultured Bacteroidota bacterium, assembly GCA_903927975.1. Classification (GTDB taxonomy): domain Bacteria; phylum Bacteroidota; class Bacteroidia; order Chitinophagales; family Chitinophagaceae; genus Puia. Next base: position 1,005 of record CAIYPC010000322.1, read on the forward strand.
AGGATATTAGCAGATACTGAAGATAAATTGCGCGAAGCAAATTTCCAGCGCCTTCAATTCCAAAAGAAAATTTCATTTCTTGAAGAGCTGAACAATGATTTGCAACAGGTCTCGGAGCATAACAAAAAATTAGACAGCCAGCTTCGCAGGATCAGCGAAATGGAAGCATTGCTTTCAAAAGCAACACAGTTGCCGAAAGCAACCGATTTTCGCACTGAAGAAGGAAAATGATAATTGATTTGATAAAAATTTTTAAGCGGCCTTGCATTTAGCGAGGCCGCTTCTTTTTTGGTATTTTTATATCTTGAAATTTTAATAATGGAAGAAATAGCAGGAATACGTAAAGAATATAAGTTGCAATCGCTCTCAGAAAATGATGTGCAGTCAAATCCTTTTGATCAGTTTAGCAAATGGTGGAACGAAGCCATACAATCAAAAATAGAAGAAGTGAATGCAATGACACTTGCAACCGCATCAACGGATGCTGTGCCATCAGCAAGAATTGTTTTATTAAAAGGCTTTGATAAAAAAGGTTTTTTATTCTTCACAAATTATAATAGCTACAAAGGAATTCAGTTGCTTGAAAACCCGAGAGCATCTTTGGTTTTTTTTTGGAAAGAATTAGAACGTCAAGTGAGAATAACAGGCATCGTTGAAAAAACAAGCGCGCAAGCAAGCGATGAATATTTTAATAGTAGACCTGCAGGCAGCCGCATTGGTGCGATAGCTTCTCCACAAAGCCAGGTTATAAAAGATAGACATTGGTTAGAAGAAAATGAAGAAAAAGTGCGCGAACATTTAGTATCAGAAGAAATTAAAAGACCAGCGCATTGGGGCGGCTATTGCGTAAAGCCCGTTAGTATTGAGTTTTGGCAAGGTAGACCAAATAGATTGCATGATCGCATTCAATATACTTTGCAAGACGATGGCGGATGGTTGATTGAAAGACTTGCTCCGTGAGGAGTTGATTGGTTGAAGAGTTTATAAGTTGAAAGGTTGAAAAGTTGATTGCGGTTGCGTGATGCTTTACCTAATCAACCATTCAACATTTCAACTGCTCAACCTACTTCGTTTCCTTCTTCTCTACAGGCTTCTTTGTGGCTACTTTAGCAGGCCTTGATTTGCCGAATGAGCCTTTAAATATTTTTCCTTTTTTTGTTTTTTTATCACCTCTTCCCATAAATTTGTTTTTATTTATTTGATCAAATTATTTTAGAATCCAAAAATAAAAAAACCCTGACCCAGAGCCAGAGCTTTTTTGAATGCGTTTGGTGCGGCATTATAATTTAGCAGACAATTCTTTACCTGCTTTAAACTTAGCAACTTTTTTAGCTTTGATTTTTATAACAGCACCTGTTTGAGGATTGCGACCATTGCGGGCAGCTCTCTTTGAAACAGAAAAAGTGCCGAAGCCAACTAAAGTAACTTTGCCACCACCTTTTAAAGTTTTGGTAACAGCCTCAACAAAAGAATCGAGTGCAGAGTTAGATTGTGTTTTTGTAATACCTGCATCTTCTGCGATTTTTGCAATTAATTCAGCTTTGTTCATAGTGAAATTTTTTAAAATTTTAGCGACAACAAATATACCCGCTTTTTTATTCCAGCAAAATCTTTTTTAATTTTTTTTCATTTAATGTGAACTGCTATAACCCACGTGGGACAAGGCTTACAGGAAATATCGAATATATAAAAATATTTGTAAAAATTTAAAAAGCACGGAAACCCAATACTGTAGCGGGTTTTAAAGCATAGTGGCTGAAATGCTTGCTAGCTTTGGGTTTGACGAGAATGTACAATAACAATTTAGAAAGAACAATTATTTGCTATTTAATTATTTTCCACAATTGCTAAACTGCTTTCATCACACTTCGAAAACCTGTAAATTGGTCGCCCCATTTAGCGATTGCTTTCTCGCGAAGCAAAGGTGCAAAAGAAGAAATATAGTGATTATATTTTTCAAGAGAAGAAGTAAAATACTGAACAGTAAAAGTTGCGCTCTCTTCATCATCATGTTCAAACAAGTGATACATTTTATGGTCATCAAATAATTTGGTGGCCATTATTTCTGGAATATGTTCTTCTTTTTGCCAGGCGATCCATTCATTCACGATATCGTGATTTACTTTCATGGTGATGTTGTAAACTATCATGTTTTAGATTTAATGTCTTAATTTCTGATTTCCAAATACACCGGGCAATGATCACTATGTTTTACATCAGGATATATTTCTGCATCAACAATATCATTTTTTAAATTCTCTGTGACGCTGATGTAATCTATTCTCCATCCTTTATTCTGTAGCCGCACTGTTGGAAAACGCTGGCTCCACCAACTGTAGCGATGCGGCTCCAAATGAATGATCCTGAATGTATCGATCCAATTGTTCACATAAAATTTATCGAGCCAAGTTCTTTCATCAGGCAAAAACCCAGATGAATTTTTATTCCCTTTCGGGTCATGAATATCAATTTCTTTATGTGCGATGTTATAATCGCCGCATAAAATTAATTTAGGATGAGTTTTTTTAAGTGTATTCAGATAATTCAAAAATTCATCGAGCCATGAATATTTAAAATTTTGTCTTACGTCTCCTGAAGTGCCCGAAGGAAAATATGCATTGATCAATCTGATATCACCAAAATCCAATTGTATAACCCTTCCTTCATCATCGCTTACTTTATGTCCTGTTCCATATTCAACATGATCAGGTTTTATTTTTGTGAAAACAGCAACACCACTATATCCTTTTTTTTGTGCGCTGAACCAGTAATCGTAAAAACCAAGATCAGTAAACTGCTTATAATCGACATTGTCTTTGTGTGCCTTTGTTTCTTGCACGCAAATAATGTCGGCAGGATTAGTTTTAAGCCAATCAATAAATCCTTTTTTCATAGCAGCGCGAATGCCATTAACATTATAACTGATGATGCGAAGTGAAGACATAAGAATGTTTAGATTATATTAGCCACGCAAATTACTATTTGTCATTATACCATTTGCAATTATGGAAGAATCAAAAAAAATAATCAAAGCCAAAGAACTGCTTTATCTGGATGGGCCGAGAAGCCGTACCTATGAATTAGGATTTACCTGGAAAGTTTTTACAGAATTTATTCGTGGCTTTCGAACGCTGCATTTTGTGGGACCATGCATTACAGTGTTTGGCTCTGCAAGGTTTAAAGAAGACAATATATATTATCAGGCTGCAAGAAATTTTGGAAAAGAAATTGCCGCAATGGGTTTCACGACAATGACAGGTGGCGGGCCCGGCATCATGGAAGCCGCTAATCGCGGGGCTTTTGAGAACGATGGGAAATCAGTGGGCTGCAATATTCGTTTGCCATTTGAGCAAAAGGCTAATCCATATATTCAAACCGGACTTGCGTTCGAACATTTTTTTGTTCGCAAAACGATGATGATAAAATATTCTTATGCATTTATTATTATTCCTGGAGGATTTGGCACCATGGATGAATTTTTTGAAACACTTACACTTGTGCAAACAAAAATGCTCGGACAATTTCCAATTGTTCTTTTTGGAAAAGAATTTTATGAAGAACTGTGGGAGTACATGGAATATCTATCACAACAAGGCACTATATCAAAAGAAGATTTATCACTTGTGTTGTTGACAGATAATATTGAAGAAGCAATGAATCATATCAAAACATATATCAGCACCAACTATGAAGTGAAGCGCAGAAAACCTTTATGGTGGTTGTTTGAAAAGAGAGCAAAGAAATAATAAACGAATTATTGAATTAGAAATAGTTTCTCTAATTTGAGTGAATAGAAAAATTATTTCAATGGAAGAAGTGCCGCAACAAAATTCAGCACAAGCTGAAAAAAGCATCTTTGATGAAAACGAGCTGACGAGATTCAGCTATGACAAGCATTTGCTAAATGCACGCAATGCAATTTTTGTAGTTGCGGGGGTGCAGTTTTTTTTTTGGTTCCATCGTTGTTTTCACGTCCGGCCGAAATGCAGATGCCATTGATATTATTATTAGTCTCTGCCTTGTTCTGCTGACATCTCTTGTTTTTCTTCTGCTTGGTTTATGGACGAAGAAAAAACCTTATACAGCAATTTTAGTTGCCTTGATTTTTTATGCCCTGTTGCTTTTAGCTGATGCTATTTATGATCCTGCAACATTATTCAAAGGGATAATCATGAAGATATTCATCATCGTTTATCTAATTCGTGGATTAGATCAGGCAAGAGACGCACAGCGATTGAAAGAAGCGCTTGGAAAGTAAAACTATTACTCTGATTTTTTTCCGACAGGGAAAGTAAGACCCAAATTCAAAATCATTTCATAAGTTCCGAAAGCCTGCTTGGCAGTTCCTTCATAAATTCTCAAACCGGAATAACGGGCATAATCAAATTTATTAGTGTACTCAATATAAACATGATTGAAGAACGTAACACGCAAAGCGCCTTCCACTCCAATATTCCATCCACCTAATTGAAAATGTTCATCATTTGGTTGCTGATCAAAAAATTTATTTTGAACATGAGGGATTACAGGACCGATTCCTGCTTTAGCCAATCCATCAATTTGAACACTTCCGTTTTTAGTTGCGATAAGGTGCCAACGCTTCACAAGATTGAACAATAAAAAGTTTGCTCCGTTATTCAGAAAATAATAAGAACTGCTATCCGCATTCGGTTTGTCATTTTCTACGAAGAGCAAATGACCATCATAAGCATTGTGATTTACTGTTCCTTTTACATGCACGATTTGATTATCACCAAAAATGAATTTTGTATGATCAAAATTTATTTCAAGTGCAAGCCCTTTTTTTTCATTAAAAAAATAGCCGATGCGATAATTGTACTGAGGGATAGAAAGTGCTTTTGTAAATAATTGACCATCCCAACCTGGGTGATCATATCCTTTTATATTTTGGAAAGTGAAATTGTTGCCGAGAGAAGGTTGTGTGATATGTACATTACTGTGCGTGTACCATTCTTCGTTATATCCCCATGAAAAATAAAATTCATGTTTTCTCTTTTTTTCTTTTTGCTGCGCGGTCGCGAACAAAGGAGCAAATGCAACGATCAATATTATTGCCAGCTCAACATTCTTTTTTAGTCCTTTCATAATTTTTTCAATCAGTTCACACAAAACAAGCGGCGAATTTACAAAAGAAAGTTTATATGGGGTAGCTATTAACAATCAGGTATCAATTGAGTAAGGGTGAATACACATTTTAAGTTTTTCCATCTCACTGAAAGTTTTAATCTTCAGGATAAGCAACGGTTACACTTTGAGCTTTATTTAACCGCATATAAATTTTGAGGTATGTCTTAACTGAGCGGCTTCCTTGAATTGATGGGATCCATGGACTAAGAGCATTAAGATCATCTATTATTGCGTCAGTAAATGATGAAGCTCGCCCATCAGTTAACTCAACCTGCTTTAAACAACTATATTTATTGTCGATGATACCCCTAAATAAGTAAACGGAATCTGTCACGTTTTGCTTAGTAGGAAAATATTTTTTATCAAGAGCAGATTGAATTTCTTTTTCCAATTTCTTCATTCCATATTTGTAATGACCAAATAATTCAACTTTGACAAAAAATTTATCATCATCTGTTAAACATCGAGATTCAAGTTTAAGATTAACGGAATCTGGGTTGGCAATAAGAGTCAAATAAAAATAAGGGCTACACTTTTTAATTATTGTTGCTTGAATTTCTTTCTCAGGAAAATTAATAGCGCCATTTTTTTTTCAAGCAAATATTTGTCACCTATAAAATTTAAGTTATAGTGTTCATAGTTGGCTAATGAATTGCTATCGGTTTTGTCTTTTTTAAAGTAGACTGATACATAACGCGAGGATTGAAAGTTGCAAAAGAAATCAAGTTTCTTAACAGAAGGATTTTTAACAAAAAAATCTTTTGAAGTATTATTTACAAAACTGGTATCGAATACCAATATTGTTTGTGCTGAACAATTCAGCGGGATAGCAGTCATTAAAAGATGAAAAATCTTTTTCATAATATAAGATTACTCCAATATTGGTCTCAGCCATTTTGTTGCATCTTCAATACTCATGCTTTTTCTTTTTGCATAATCATTCAATTGATCTTCACTTATTTTTCCAACACCAAAATATTTACTTTCCGGATTTGCAAAATACCAACCCGATACAGAAGATGCAGGATACATGGCTAATGATTCTGTAAGTTCAATACCTGTAGCTTCTTTGCCACCAAGCAAATTGAACAGTTTATATTTTTCTGTGTGATCAGGACAAGCAGGATAGCCCGGCGCAGGACGAATGCCTAAATATTCTTCTTTGATCAATTGTTCGTTTGTAAGATGTTCATCCGTTGCATAGCCCCAATATTCCTGACGTGTTTTTTTGTGGAGCAATTCTGCAAATGCTTCTGCCAATCTATCTGCTAAAGCCTGCAAAATAATTTTATTATAATCATCTAAAGCAGTTTCAAATTTTTTGATGTGCGTTTCTATGCCTTCAATTGTTACAGCAAAAGCACCTATAAAATCTGATGATTGTTGTCCGTTGGTAGATGATGGTTTTATAAAATCTGCTAATGATAAATTAGGTTGTCCTTCAGCTTTTTTTATTTGCTGGCGCAAAAATTCCAAACTCACTAATGACGAGCCATCGTTCACAACAACTGTATCAGGCGCAGTTTTTCCTGCTTGCCAAAAACCAATTGCGCCTCTTGCGTTCACCCATTTTTCATCTATGATTTTTTGCAATAATTTTTTTGCATCATTATAAAGATTTGTTGCAGCCACGCCAATTACACTATCAGTTAATAGCGCAGGAAATCTTCCGTGCATTTCCCAGGCGATAAAAAATGGCTGCCAATCAATGTATTCCGCTATTTCAGCCAAATCATAATGATTAAATGTTTTTGTGCCGATAAATGTTGGGGCAACAGGCGTAAAGTTACTCCAGTCAATTACTGCTGGATTTTTTTGTGCTTGCTCAAAAGTTAAAAATGCTTTGGTTGATTTTTTATTTCCAAAATCGACAGCCAATTTATCATACTCTTTTTTTATGCCGACCAAAAAAGCAGGCTTTTGTTCTTTGCTTAATAAACTTCCCGTTACTGTAACACTTCTTGAAGCATCAAGCACATGCACAACGCCTTCATCGTATTGCGGTGCAATTTTCACTGCAGTGTGCATGCGCGAAGTTGTGGCACCGCCAATCAATAAAGGCAGTTTCATTCCACGACGTTTCATTTCATGTGCCACATGCACCATCTCATCGAGCGAAGGCGTGATC
>CAIYPC010000323.1 GCA_903927975.1 uncultured Bacteroidota bacterium
TCAGCGCTACTAATTATATTTCCAATATGAATCCAGAGAAAGCATTGGATATTTTAGAGACGAGTTTGATAAAACCCGCTTATAGAAATCGCATAAAAATTTTAGAAAACTCTATTTCCTGTTTCAGTGTGAATGTGGTTTTGAAAAAGAATACATTCAAATATTTCAGCCATAATTATTATTGGCACAAAGAAGGCAAAGTTTGGGATATTCAAAATTATGATGAGGCAAACTGGCCGCTTGGCTATGCATTGTTCTTATCGCCTTCTTCCAAAACAAAAGAATACGCTGATGCGTTATCCATTCTAACGTATATGAAATATGAGGAGACAAAGCAATGGGAAAATACTTTCAACACGGTTTCAAAAGAAGAAGATCGTGGGAAATCATACAACGATTTCAAAATACAAAAGGCTGAAATTTTGTTGAGTATCGCGGAACAAAAATTCCATGGACTGAAAGATTGCATTCAATCTTATTATGTAGCAACTCCGCTTTCTTACAGAGATTATCTGGGATCAAATGACGGATCTTTGTATGGCATTGTTAAAGATTATAAAGATCCTGTTAAAACATTGATCGCGCCGCAAACAAAATTGCCCAATTTTTATTTCACAGGACAAAACCTCAACTTGCACGGCATATTGGGCGCAAGCATCACTGCATTGGCAACATGCTGCGCATTATTAGGAAATGAAAACATTATCGACAAAATAAAAAATGCTTAAACGAAAAAGATTCTGGAAACGGTTTTTATATGTGATTGCAAGTTTTTTTGCATTGCTACTGATTTTATTTATTTACCTCACGATTGTTTCCAAAACAGATCCACCAAAAATTGCGGATGAAAGCAGTTTGCAATGGCAACGCACAGAGGCAAGCAATGGTTTTTATACATTAAAAAATAATTGGTTCAGGAAAAGCAAAAGTGGTTTGTTTGAATTGTATGTGGAAGGAAAACCTTTTGAACGCGGCGTGGTGAATGGAAAACTTACCAAAGAATTGGTACAAAGACAGGAAGATTATTTCAATGAGCAGATCAATAAAATGATCCCGTCAAAATTTTATCTGCATTTCCTGAAATATTTTGTGGGATGGTTCAATCGCCATCTTGATCAAAATGTTACTGAAGAATATAAGGAAGAAATTTATGGCATCTCGCAATCTGCCTCTGACAAATATGATTATATCGGCACCAATTATCAGCGCATCTTAAATTATCATGCGGCACACGATATTGGTCATGCATTACAAAGCATGGCACTTGTCGGCTGCACTTCATTCGGCACATGGGATGCGCAATCGAAAGATAGTGAAATGATAATCGGTCGCAACTTTGATTTTTATGTAGGCGATAAATTTGCAGAGGATAAAATCGTTGCGTTCTTCAATCCGAGTGAAGGATATAAATTTATGACGGTTACATGGGGAGGCTTTATCGGTGCGGTTTCCGGCATGAATGAAAAAGGCTTGACGGTTACCATCAATGCAGATAAGACAAAAATTCCGACTGCTTCTGCAACGCCAGTTTCGTTGGTTGCGAGAGAAATTTTGCAATACGCAAAAAATATTTCCGAAGCTTATCAGATTGCAGCGAAAAGAAAAATGTTTGTGTCAGAATCATTTCTTGTTGGATCAGCATCCGATAACAAAGCTGTGATTATAGAAAAAACGCCGGACACTTTGGATATGTACGATCCTAAAAAAGATTTCATTGTTTGCGCCAATCATTTTCAAAGTAACGGTCTTGCACAAACGAAATCGAACAAAGAACAAATGGAAGAAAGCGCTTCTCCTTATAGATATGATCGCTTGATGGAACTGCTGAAAACAAACGGAAAGAACACCGTACAAAAAACAGTTGATATTTTAAGGGATAGAAAAGGAATGAACAATGAAGACATCGGAATGGGAAATGAAAAAGCGATCAACCAGATGATAGCGCATCATTCCATTGTGTTTGAGCCAAAAAAATTATTGGTATGGGTTTCCACCTCGCCGTGGCAATTGGGTGAATATATTGCTTATGATCTGAACAAAGTTTTTGCATTGCGCGGAATGAAACAGGATAAAGAAATTTGTGATTCAAGTTTGAACATTGCAGCAGATCCTTTTATGCAAACGAAGGATTTTAAAAATTTTTTAGCGTATAGAAATTTCAAACAGGGTATTGCCGACGGCGATGATATAGATACCGATAGTTTGGTAGCAACCAATCCGCAATTTTATCATACCTATGTTTTGGCAGCAGATTATTTATTTAAAAGAAATGAATTCAAAAAAGCGCAGCAGGAATATCAAATTGCTTTGACGAAAGTGATTGCAACAAAGAAAGAAGAAAATTATATTAAATCGCAGATTAAGAAATGTGAGAAAAATTTAATTGATAATTGATAAAGGATAATTATGATTCTTGGAGTTGGAATTGATATGATCGAAGTGGAAAGGATAAGCACAAAAATCAGCAAGGAAGCTGGTTTCAGGGAATTGGTGTTCTCAAAAAATGAAATTGAATATTGTGAAGCAAGGACAAATAAGTTTGAACATTATGGAGCAAGGTTCGCTGCCAAAGAAGCATTTCTAAAAGCTGTTGGAACGGGCTGGATCAATGGCACTTCATTTCATGAAATCGAAATCGTAAAAGATGAGAATGGAAAACCTGAATTGGTTTTGCTAGGGGAAACCGCAGTCACATTCCAATCACTCAACATAAAAAAAATCTCCGTTTCTTTATCACATCTTAAAAGCATTGCATCGGCTGTTGTTGTTATTGAGAACTAACTTTTATATTTGTTGAAGTTCATTTTTTAAACCTTAATCCTAAGCAATATGGAGTTGCAATTAATTCAGCGGAAAATATATGAAATAAGAAATCAAAAAGTGATGCTTGATTTTGACCTTGCAGAACTTTACGAAACAGAAACGAAGTACTTGAAACGCTCCGTCAGGCAAAATATCAAAAGATTCCCAGTTGATTTTATGTTCGAACTGACTCGTAAAGAGTATGATTCTTTAAGGTGCAATTTTAGCACCTTAGAAACTAACGGCAGAGGAAAACACAGCAAGTATCTACCATTTGCATTCACTGAGCAGGGTGTAGCAATGTTAAGCAGTGTGCTTAAAAGTGACAAAGCAGTAAATGTAAATATATCTATCATGCGTGCTTTTGTGCAAATAAGGCAATTTGCCTTAACCCATAAAGATCTGGCTGAAAAGATTGCGAGATTAGAACACAAATACAACAAGAAATTCGAGGATGTTTACGAGGCATTGAATTTGTTATTGCAAGAAAATCAAAATCAAAAAGATTGGGAAGACAGGGAACGGATTGGATTTAAAAAATGAAACAGGGAGCTGCGAAAACACATAGATAAAATATTTGAGGTGCAGATTTTGCGCCTTAGAACTTCATTCAGCATATAGGCATCAGGCGGCTTGTAAATTAATGTTGAATTGATAAGACATGATAAAGCCGTCAGATGCCTGGCAACCAAAACAAATGGAATATTCAAAGAACATATCATTACAATCGACTGAAAAAATAAAAAGCTTGCAGGAACAAAAACTGCAGGAACTATTATCATATCTTAATAACCATTCGCCTTTTTATAAAGAATTATTTTCGAAACAGGGCATTAATATCAACCAGATAAAACATCTTGAAGATTTAACGCTCATCCCTCCTACCAATAAAGAAGATCTGCAACAACGCAACAATGATTTTTTATGCGTTGATAATAATAAAATCATTGAATATACTTCTACATCGGGAACATTGGGAAGTCCTGTTACAATTGCGCTCACAGAAAATGATCTGAACAGATTGGCTTATAATGAATATTGTTCTTTCGTTTGTGCAGATGGCAAACCAACAGATATTTATCAATTGATGCTCACGCTCGATCGGCAATTTATGGCTGGCATGGCTTATTATTCCGGCATCAGAAAATTAGGCGCAGGAATTATTCGCCTCGGACCCGGCGTTCCATCTTTACAATGGGAAACCATTCAGCGCATCAAGCCAACAGCTATTGTTGCTGTTCCTTCATTCATTCTAAAACTTATTCAGTTCGCCAATGAACATCATATTGATATCAATTCTTCCTCTGTAAAAAAAGCAATTTGCATTGGCGAAAATATCCGCAACACAGATTTTATGTTGAATGTGCTTGGCAAAAAAATTACCGAAGCGTGGAACATTCAACTGTTCTCTACTTATGCTTCCACAGAAATGCAGACGGCATTTACTGAATGCACCGAAGGAAAAGGTGGTCATCTCAATCCGGAATTATTAATACTGGAATTGCTGGATGAAAACAATAATCCCGTTGCAGCAGGCGAAGCTGGCGAAGTGACCATTACCACACTTGGGGTAGAAGGCATGCCGCTGCTGCGTTATAAAACTGGAGATATTTGTATTTATCATCAGGAACCTTGCACGTGTGGAAGAAACACGCTGCGCCTCTCTCCTATTGTGGGCCGCAAAAAACAGATGATAAAATTCAAAGGCACCACATTATATCCGCCGGCTCTTTTTGATCTGCTGAATGAAATGGAAGAAGTGAAAGATTATGTGGTGGAAATTTATCCCAATGAAATTGGTATGGATGAAGTGCTGCTGTATTTATTACCAGTAAATAATTCAGAAGAATGCGATCATAAAATAAGAGCCTATCTGCAAGCACGCCTTCGCGTTAGCCCTTCTATAAAATATATCCCCAAAGAAGAAATGATCAAAATGCAATTCCCCGAATCGAGCAGGAAGCCTGTTAAGTTTATTGACAAGAGGAGTTGAGTAGTTGAACAGTGGTAAGTCATGAACAAGTGGTAAGGAACAAGGGCAAGCAATATTAATTTATGGTTCGGTTACCAATTGTCTGAACCACGATTTTAATCTGATTTTACTTATTCACCTTATTTATTTTAAAATGGCAACAGCCTGTATGAAGAATCAGTTTAATCAGATAAATAAGGTTAAAATCACGGTTCAGACAATTGCGGGAGAGCCCAAAAGAATTATCCTTCTTATTTTCAAAACTCTAATTTTGCATATTTTCCTATATTTTTGAACTCATAGAAAAATTACTAAGCCTACATGATATCTATTAGCGAAAAGCAGCTCACCCTGAGCGAATTCAATGAGGTGGTTTTTAAAGGATCTGAACTTTCATTAGAGCCAAAGGCTTTGGAAAAGGTTGAAAAGAATCATCATTTCCTGAAAGAGTTTTCCAAGAACAAGCTCATATACGGCATCAATACTGGTTTTGGGCCAATGGCGCAATATAAAGTGAGCGAAGAAAATATGCTTCAGCTTCAATTCAATTTAATAAGAAGCCATTGTTCGGGCGCGGGAAATCTTCTTCCAGCAAGTCTGGTGAAGGCGGTGATGGTGGCAAGATTGAACAGCCTGATGCGTGCCTATTCCGGCGTTCATCCTGAAAGTGTGGAGCTGTTGAAAGAGCTGATTAATAAAAATATTAATCCTTGTATATATGAGCATGGCGGCGTTGGCGCAAGCGGCGATCTCGTTCAGCTCGCTCATCTGGGTTTGGGGTTGATTGGCGAAGGCGAAGTTTTGTATGAAGGCGAAATTCACCCGACAAAAGAAATATTTAGCAAGTTTGGGATAAAACCGCTCACAATTCATATCCGCGAAGGCCTGGCTATTTTGAATGGCACTTCTGCAATGACTGGTATCGGTTTGATGAATATCATCCGTGCAAAAAAATTATTGGAATGGTCGGTGATGCTTTCTGCCATGACAAATGAAATTGTTGAAGCCTTTGATGATCATTATTCAAACGGGCTGAACATCGTTAAGCATCATAAAGGGCAGAATAAAGTTGCTGCCATGTTGCGCGAAATTTTGCACGACAGCAAGATGATCCGCAACCGTCATGAGCATCTCTATAATCCCAAAAATCTTAATCAGGAAGTATTTGAAGATAAAGTGCAAGAATATTATTCACTGCGTTGTGTTACACAGGTTTTAGGACCGATAGCTGATACGATACTTCAATCAGAAAAAATAGTGGTGGATGAATTGAATTCAGTGAATGATAATCCTGTTATAGATCACGAGAACCGTGATATTTTCCATGGCGGAAATTTTCATGGCGATTATGTTTCGCTTGAAATGGACAAGCTTAAAATATCCATCACTAAATTATCCATGCTTTCCGAGCGGCAATTGAATTATTTGTTGAATGAAAAGCTCAATCAAAAGTTCCCGCCTTTTGTGAACCTCGGCATACTTGGTTTCAATTTCGGGATGCAGGGCGTTCAATTCACGGCGACATCAACGGTAGCAGAAAATCAAACTTTGTCTTTCCCGATGTATGTCCATAGCATTCCAAACAACAACGATAATCAGGACATTGTGAGTATGGGTTGCAATGCGGCTTTGATGTGCAAAAAAATTATTGATAACAGCTTTCAAGTCCTTGCTATTCAAACGATGACAATATTACAAGCGATAGATTATTTGAATTGCGCAGATAGGCTTTCAGCAAAAACACATGAACTTTATATTGAGGTAAGAAAAGTGTTCCCAAAATTCGTAGAAGACTCTACTAAATATAAAGACATACAAAGAGTGAAAGAGTTTTTTGAGAACGCTGGTCCTTTAATATCATCCAAAACAACTGCATCTACAGCAGTTACGATACCATAAATAAACTTCTCAATAATCCTGATTCAATTGTAGAACTTTGAATGGAATACTGTTGTTATCAATTAAAATTAATTCTGGTAAAATTCTAAACAGATGAGCATGAAATGCGCTTTGGTCACAGGAGGTTCGAGAGGGATCGGCAGGGCAGTTTGCCAGAAGATGTCTGCAATGGGTTATTATGTATTGATAAATTATAAAGGCAATGAGACCGAAGCCAACAAGACACTTTCATTGATTAAAGAAGTTGGTGGCAATGGCGAATTGCTTCGCTTTGATGTTTCAAACAAAGAAGAAATAAAAAGTGTACTTGGAAATTGGATAGAAAAAAATCCTGACAATTATATTGAAGTGCTGGTGAACAATGCGGGCATTAAAGATGATGGGCTGATGATATTCATGAAAGATGAGCAATGGGATAATGTGATTGCAACAAATCTGGATGGATTTTTTTATACCACAAGAATGGTATTGCAGGGAATGCTCATGAAAAAATATGGAAGAATAATAAATGTCGTTTCTCTTTCAGGGCTGAAAGGCCTGCCCGGACAAACAAACTATTCTGCTGCGAAAGCTGGCATTATCGGTGCCACAAAAGCATTGGCACAGGAAGTGGGCAGAAAAGGAGTTACCGTGAATGCGGTAGCCCCTGGCTTTATAAAAACAGATATGACCGAAGGGCTCGATGAAAAAGAATTGCAATCAATTATACCGGTAAAAAGATTCGGTACAGCAGAAGAAGTAGCCCACGCCGTTGGATTTTTAGCATCGTCGGAAGCGGGATATGTTACAGGGCATGTGTTGTCGATCAATGGAGGATTGTATTCGTGAGAGGGCGATGGTTGATGAGAGATTGGCGATGGTCGGCAGGAGATGCAAGATTCGTGATAAAGACAACAGGAAATTCCTAAACATTATATCTCTCAAGAGATTCACTATTCACAATTCACTACTGACTATTCACAATTGACCATTCACCATTCACTAGTTTTTCTTACTTTAGCCTGATTACAATTATGAACAGAGTAGCGATAACAGGATTGGGCATTTATTCATGTATAGGAAAAAACCTAGATGAAGTAAGTGATTCATTGTACAAAGGCAAATCCGGCATTGTGCTTGATCCTATGCGCAAAGAATTTGGCTATCGCTCAGGGCTGGTTGGTTTGGTTGAAAGGCCAAACCTAAAAGGGTTGCTCGATAGAAGATCACGCATCACACTTCCTGAGCAAGGCGAGTATGCTTATATGGCAACCATTCAAGCATTGAAGCAAGCAGGAATAGATCAGGATTATATAGACAAAACTGAAGTCGGTGTTTTATATGGCAATGACAGTACCGCAAAACCGGTAATTGAATCCATTGACACAATCCGCGAAAAGAAAGATACAATGCTCGTGGGCTCCGGTGCTGTTTTTCAAACAATGAACTCAACGGTAACGATGAACCTCGCTACCATTTTCAAATTGAAAGGAGTGAATTTCACTATAAGTGCGGCATGCGCTAGTGGCTCTCATGCAATCGGGCTTGGTTATCATTTCATCAAAAGTGGTTTGCAGGAAATGATTATATGTGGTGGAGCTCAAGAAATCAATCATTATTCCATGGGCACTTTCGATGCGCTTTCGGCATTTTCTATTCATGAGTCTGAGCCTTCAAAAGCTTCACGACCATTCGACCGCTCGAGAGATGGTCTTATACCAAGCGGTGGTGCAGCAACAGTTATTTTAGAAAGCTTTGAATCAGCCCAAAAAAGAGGCGCAAAAATTTTAGGCGAATTGATTGGTTATGGCTTTTCATCTAATGGCGGCCACATTTCTAATCCAACTGTCGATGGGCCTGCACGCTCACTTAGAATGGCTTTGAAAGATGCTGGCATTCAATCAAGCGAAATAGATTATATCAATGCCCATGCAACCTCCACTCCTGCTGGAGATGCAAATGAAGCAAAAGCTATTCATGAAGTATTTGGAAGAGATAGACCTTATGTGAGCTCAACAAAATCAATGACAGGACATGAATGCTGGATGGCTGGTGCAAGCGAAATCGTATATTCAGTTTTGATGATGCAGAACAGTTTTATTGCGCCCAATATAAATTTCGAAAACCCGGATGAAGATTCTGAAAAATTGAATATCGCAAAAACTTCGGTAGAAAAAGATATAAACGTATTTTTGTCAAACTCATTTGGGTTTGGCGGAACAAACTCATCTCTTATTGTGCGAAAATTTAACTGACCTATTAAATAACTTATTGAAAGTATGGAAATCGTTGAAAAAATAAACAGTTTTTTGGTTGAAGAATTTGAGGTGGATCCTGCGAAAATTACACCGGAAGCAGGTTTGAAAGAAACGCTGGAGCTGGACAGCCTTGACTATATCGATCTTGTTGTTGTTATAGAAAACAATTTTGGGATAAAAGTTGATCCTGTTGATTTTATCGACCTCGTTACCTTTCAAGATTTCTATGATTATGTAACAAAACGTTTACATTCAAAAGAAACTGCATAATGCCTTTATGGCAAGGTAAATCAAACGCGACTCCATTAGGCTATCGGATTTTTGTAAGCATACTAAAAACATTTGGTGTTTTACCTGCATATACCCTTCTTAGGGTAGTATCATTTTATTATTTTATTACATCTTATAAATCTTCCAAGGAAATATTTTCATTATATCATCACAAACTCGGTTTCAGCAAAGCTTCTTCTCTTTTAAAAGTTTACAGAAATTATTATATGTTCGGGCAATCGCTGATTGACAGGGTTGTTGTGATGGCTGATATCTCCAATAAATTCACGTTCAATTTTGATGGAGAAGAAAATCTCCGCGAAATGGTCGCACAAAAAAATGGTGGCATCTTATTGAGTGCTCACATCGGCAATTGGGAAATTGCCGGGCATCTTTTAAAAAGGCTCAATACAAAAATAAATATTGTGCTGTATGATGAAGAGCATGAAAAAATAAAACAATATCTTGATTCAGTGCAAGGAGAAAAAACCATGCGTGTGATCACAATCAAAAAGAGTCTCACTCACATTTATGAGATCAATGATGCATTAAAGAACAACGAGCTGGTATGCATGCATGCCGATAGATTTTTGGATGGCAATAAAACAATCACAGAAAATTTCCTTGGAAGCGAAGCGAAATTCCCAATGGGGCCTTTCCTTCTGGCAGCGCAATTTAAAGTGCCTGTTTCACTTACCTTTGCTATGAAAGAAAGTGCATCACATTATCATTTCTCTGCTACCAGACCAAAACAATACAATCTTTCTTCAAAAGAAATTTTTATGAAAGAGCTATTGAAAGATTTTGTAGCGAAGATGGATGAGAAGGTGAAGCGATATCCTGAACAATGGTATAATTATTATAATTTTTGGCAAGCGTAAACAAGAAAGTGATATGTGCTAAGTGGTAAGTAGTTGCTGGCTAATTTTAATATTCACTACTTACGACTTATTACTTACAACTTATGAGTACTAACATGTCTCCATCCGAATACGATATACTTTCTATCATACCGCAAAAGCCTCCTTTTGTAATGGTTGATAAATTAATTCATTGTGATGATACAAGTGCCCGCTCAATCTTTTTAATAACGACAGAAAATATTTTGGTTGAAAACGGGCATCTTTCTGAAGCCGGTATTGTAGAAAATATTGCCCAAACGGCTGCAGCCAGATCTGGTTATCTTATCAGAAAAGAAAATAAAATTGCTCAGATAGGTTATATTGGAGATGTAAAAAATCTCGAAATTGCAGAACTGCCAAAAATAAACAGTAAGATAGAAACTGAAATTGTCATAAAAAATCAGATTTTTGGGATAACAGTCATTGCAGGAAAGATGATGTGTGGTAATAAGATTTTGGCTCAATGCGAAATGAAAATTTTTATTTCAAACCAAACATAAATTACATCTGCATTATGAAATCAGCAATCACATTCAAAGCGAAGTTTTTATTATTTGCAGCTTTATTCCTAACCTGCTGCACTTTTACATTTGCACAAACTGCTAAAGATTTTTTTGGAAGCAGTGAAACTCCTTTTCTTTATCTGGGCGTTGATTTTACAAAAAACAAAATTATTGACGACGCTACAGCAAATGCAATGGATATCCGCGATCGCCAATATGCATCTATTAATGATGTTATTATTAATGAGGCAAAAAAATTCGATATGAAATCTGCTTTTCACAAAAGCAATGTCGATCACGATCTTGGTCTTGTTTCACAAATGAATTCAAAAATAAATGCAGAAGCTATTTTATCAACCAGCACTGCAGATTTTCACCGGCTTCAGGCTTCAGATATTGAATCCGTCGTAAGAGGATATAAGGTCGGCGGCAAAAAAGGTGTGGGTCTTTTGCTGGTGGCAGAGGGCGTGAGCAAATCAGACAAAGCGATTGCCATTTGGGTCACGCTTATTGATCTTAGCAATGGAAAAATGATAATGACAGAGCGCATGGAAGGAAAGGTGGGCGGTTTTGGCTTTCGCAATTACATTGCAGCGGGAGTAAAAAGCATTCTTGATGCAATTGAAAAGAAAAAATACAACGAGTGGAAATCAAAATACGGAATGTGAGGATCTTAATATATGCATAAAGGGTTAAGTGATCGCACGGAAATAGCAGTTCGTTTTAATGAAGCAGACCCCTTGGGCATTGTGTGGCACGGTCATTACATCCGCTATTTTGAGGATGGCAGAGAAGCATTCGGCGCAAAATACGGCATCAGGTACCTTGATTTTTTTAAAAAAGGTTTTGTGGTGCCAATAGTGAGCGTTCAATGCGATTATAAGCGATCACTCAAATACGGACAGACCGTAATTGTTGAAACAAATTTTATTCCTTGCGCTGCAGCCAAAATAAAATTTTCTTACCGTTTGTTCAATGCAGAGACAAATGAGCTAGTTGCAACTGGTTCTTCAGTACAAGTTTTTTTAGATAAAACAAACTCACTGCTTCAATTAGTGAACCCACCATTTTTTGAAGAATGGAAAAAACAGCATCAGCTGGTCAATGAAAAAAGATGAGAGAAGTCTTTGTTGTTTCAGATAATATTTTATCGCCGATTGGTCTCACTTCAGAACAAAATTTTACTGCGCTGAAAGAAAATCAATCAGGCATTAAAAAACATGAAGATGAAAAACTCTCTCCTGTTCCATTTCATGCTTCGCTATTTCCAGCAACAATAA
Organism: uncultured Bacteroidota bacterium; assembly: GCA_903927975.1. GTDB lineage: Bacteria > Bacteroidota > Bacteroidia > Chitinophagales > Chitinophagaceae > Puia. Next base: position 11,866 of record CAIYPC010000323.1, read on the forward strand.
ATTTTTTAACCACAGAAAATACTTACACAAAGTTTGAGCAGTTATTAATCGCTTCGATTGATGCGGCATTAATAAATACGGATATATATATACGTGATGAGAAAACTGTCTTGATCATTTCATCGACAAAAGGCAACATTAGCTTAATTGAAAATGAAGAATTTAGTGAAGAATTAAAACAACGTGTTTCATTGCATGAATCAGCGAGATTAATCGCTGAACATTTCAATCATGTAAATAAACCGATTATTATCTCTAATGCTTGTATCTCTGGTTTGCTGGCGCTTTTAACGGGTGCGCGGCTTATTCAATCAGGTCAATATGAAAATGCAGTAATCGCAGGCTGCGACGTGATAACAAGATTTATTTTATCAGGCTTTCAATCTTTCATGGCGGTGAGTACATCTCCATGCAAACCTTTTGATGCAGCGCGTGACGGCATCACACTTGGTGAAGGAGCAGCAACAGTTGTACTTTCATCAAATAAAAAATATGCGGATAATATCAGGCTTGTCGCTGGTGCTGTGAGCAATGATGCAAACCATATTTCCGGGCCTTCGAGAACAGGTGAAGAACTGGCGCTTGCTATTAATAATGCATTGTGCAGTGCAAACCTTTCATCAAGTGATATTGATTTTATTTCAGCGCATGGAACAGCTACTTTATATAATGATGAGATGGAAGCAAAAGCTATTTCATTAATGAATATGGAATCGGTTCCTGTCAATAGTCTGAAAGGGAATTATGGACATACACTCGGTGCGGCTGGATTAATAGAATCGATAATCACGATTCATTCTTTGAAAGAAAATATTATTTTGCCAACGAAGAATTTCAACAATAGCGGAGTATCAAAACCTATTAATATTTGCAGTACTTTGCAAAACGCTGAATTAAGAAATTGCCTTAAAACCGCTTCGGGATTTGGTGGATGTAATGCGGCGTTGATATTTAGTTTGTAGTTTGTGATTTACGGTTTGTAGTTCTGTGAATTCATCAACATAATAAAATCGTAGAGTCCTGTCATTCCGACGAAGGGGGAATCTCGGAGATCTGAAAATAATGTTATTGAAAATAGAGAAGTGCTGTTCGATGATCATGTTCTTGCAAATTATAAAACCAAAGCTCAATAGAATATCTGCAAGTACAAGTGAGTGATCCGCCGCGGCGGACAAGCTACAACGATGCTCAATAGTAGCAATCTGATCGTCCCTCAAAAAAAAATTGCATAATAATTTGTTTCCA
>CAIYPC010000324.1 GCA_903927975.1 uncultured Bacteroidota bacterium
CCTTTAGGGGTTGGGGGCTTGGCTTCCGGCATTTTCCTTGAGACTGCACATCCAGTTAAGTTTTATGATGTTGTTGAGCCAATCATTAATGAGAAAATTCCTATACCTGATTCAATAAAAGCTTTGTTGGATAAAGAAAAGAAAAGTGTGAAGATGGATGTGAGTTATGATATATTGAAAGATTATTTACTCAAATAAAAGTGCTAGTAGTAGATCAATCATATGGTCATCTTAAATCATAAAAAGGCTTATTTCGATAAAGAATGGCAGTATCAATTTTATTTTTATTTAGCCAAGTTCCTGTATTGCTCGTCATTTTCTTAAATACATTAACCAAAATTTTCAACTATACATTTTTTTTTGCAAGTCGAAAATCAGACAACCTTTCTATAAAACCATTTTCGCCTGCTTCCTTTCTAACTTTAATTCTTAACATAATACCACAGCGCATTAATTCATTTACTATTTAAATCCCGACTTTACTAATAATTGCCACAAAAAAGCCACTCACTTTCGTGAATGGCTTCGTTAATTCTTCATTAGTTAGCTTGAGTAATATTAATCAAATTTTAAATCTAAACCTAATCCTCTTAGCTCATGCACCAACACGTTGAATGATTCTGGTATGCCTGGTCTTGGGATATTATCTCCTTTCACAATCGCTTCATAAGTTTTCGCACGACCGATAATATCATCAGATTTCAGCGTGAGCAATTCTTGCAGAATGTTCGATGCACCATAAGCCTCTAATGCCCATACTTCCATTTCACCGAAACGCTGTCCGCCGAACTGTGCTTTACCACCCAAAGGCTGCTGTGTGATCAAGCTGTAAGGCCCGATGCTACGTGCATGCATTTTATCATCCACCATGTGGTGAAGTTTGATAATATAAATGATACCAACAGTTGCTTTTTGGTCAAAGCGATCACCAGTTTCGCCATCATACAAGTAAGTATGACCGAAGCTTGGCAAACCTGCACGTTCAATATGCTCAGCAATTTCTTCAACGCTTGCTCCATCAAAAATTGGTGTTGCAAATTTCAACCCTAATTTTTCACCAGCCCATCCAAGAACAGTTTCATAAATCTGTCCGAGGTTCATACGTGAAGGTACACCGAGTGGGTTCAACACCACATCAACCGGAGTTCCGTCTTCAAGGAATGGCATATCTTCTGCACGAACAATTTTTGCAACGATACCTTTATTACCGTGACGGCCCGCCATCTTATCTCCTACTTTCAACTTACGCTTTACTGCGAGATAAACCTTCGCCAATTTCAATACACCTGCTGGTAATTCATCACCAATAGAGATGTTGAATTTTTCTCTCTTATATCTTCCTAATTCTTCGTTATACTTGATGCTATAATTGTGCAACAGAACGTTAATCAGATCATCGGTTTTTGCATCGCTTGTCCATCCTAAAGGATTTACATTGAGATAGTCAATGCCAGACAAATTCTTTGCAGTGAACCTTGCGCCTTTGCCAATTTGCATTTCGCCAAAATTGTTACTAACGCCAGATGAAGTATGATCTTTCAACAATACTTGCAATTTGCTAAGCAACACATCCATCAGATCAGTTACATTCTTCTCATGCACTTTTTCAATCTTATCAAGTGCTGCTTTTTCACGAACCTTTGTGTTCTTATCTTTCTTAGCACGTTGGAACAATTTTTTTCCAATCACAACACCTTCAGTTCCACTTGGCGCTTTCAATGAAGCATCTTTTGCATCACCGGCTTTATCACCGAAAATTGCACGCAACAATTTTTCTTCAGGCGTTGGATCGCTTTCGCCTTTCGGAGTAATCTTTCCAATTAAAATATCGCCTTCTTTTATCTGTGCACCAACGCGGATGATACCATTCTCATCAAGGTCTTTTGTTGCTTCTTCTGATACGTTTGGAATATCTGGCGTCAATTCTTCTTCGCCCAATTTTGTATCACGAACTTCCAATTCATATTCTTCGATGTGCAA
>CAIYPC010000325.1 GCA_903927975.1 uncultured Bacteroidota bacterium
CTCATCTCATTTTACAGGGGACTGCTTTGCGGTGGCGAAAGGGGGTCAATTTGAAATGGCGAAGTAGGGTTAGCCCGTCATGCGCTAATGGGGTCAGCTAACGTGGCTTTTCCATCTCAGTATTGTATTGAATTTTCTTGTGTATGAAGAATATTTTCTAATTGATTCCAAAAGCTTATCAAAATTTTGTTTTTTTGATTGTTCTTCAACATTTTTCTCCCTAAGCTCTCTGTCGAGTTTTTGCTTTTCGTTTAAAATGATATTTTTTACTCGAGTGGAAAAATTAGATGCATTTAAAACAAGAAGTAATTCCTTTTTGAGTTTTGGAATAAGAGTTTTATCATGTCTAATAAATGGATTGTTTGCTAATGTTTCTTCAATTTCATCAAGAATATCTATGTGTTCTTCATGGGTTTGTCCCTTATATTCAATAACATTTTTTTCTTTTGTTGTAGGTTGAAATTTGTCAAATACATTTCCTTCTATTTGCTTTGTCGTAATCAATCTGGATAGAATCGGAATTTTATTTAACGCTCTATCTTCTTTTTCGATAACCTTAACGCATTCCACTAGCTCCTTCAATTGTTTTTTTAAATTTCGTAGATTGTATTCAATTTTATTTCTTATATCACTATCCCCTGGAAATACGTTCTTTATAATCTCTATATTATCTATTTTGTTGTCTGTTGTTTCATTTACTATGCTCATTATGTAATTCTGTGACAAATAGTGCGGAGTTACTCCTGATGGATTATCAATAGATAACTTTTCCACCTGATAGTGGGCATAATTACTTTCACTAAAGTCATTAATTATTTTTCTATAGATTGAATCTACAAGAAGTGTTTTCCCACTGGATGAACCACCGATTACAACATTTAGACCTTGTGTAAGCTTAATGTCTATTTCAATATTTTCTTTTTTGTGTTTAACACCTTTTATGTTTTCAGACCAAAGTTCCGGTTTGACTGTTGAATAGATTAATCTAGACGATTCTGAAAGCGAAAGTCTCAAACCATCGTAAGTCGGTTGTGCTAACATCCATGTTGGAATGAATGGTTGTGCGTCTTTCGCCTTTGCATTTGGATAACTGTTTGGAAAATAATTGTCCGTACAAGTAATAAGATTTACGAAATCATTAATACCAAGCTTTTTGAAGTAATTTTGTGTTTTTTCTAACCCAGTATTTCCTCTAGCCGTAAATCCGTCAAATTGATTGTAATAAACGCTGCGTTCCATGGTTGTATCAAACTTAATACCTTCAGGAATTGATGTATCAAATGTGCAGTGAGATTGACCTCCATGCGGCAATAATAAAAAATCGTATGAGTCAAATAGGTTTATTATTGCATCTAACTTCGGTATTGTTTTGTCAATTTTATTAACAATTTTTGTAGGATATAATGTGTCAAGCTTTTTATTAATGTCCGCGAGATTTAATTTGTCAATTTTTTCGAGATTAAAATAAATATGACAATGATATGCCGGACATTCTTCATAATTTTTGATATGAAGCTCTGCTCCAACGATAACATTTATCTTCTTTTTGACTGCATTTAAATATACTTCCTCATTTATGGTATTATGGTCTGTAAATGAAATTAAATACTCAGAATGGTTAATAAATTTTTTAATATTTCTATCTAACAGGTCAATGTCATAGAATTTATTAAGGCTATTAGGGTCTTCTGAGGTGTGAATGTGAAGGTCAATATAAATTGGAGTCATAAGTAGTAGTAAGGTTCGTTTTAGTTTGCATTATTGGTTTGTCTTATCGAAAGGAAAGCTTTTATATATCCAAGAACAAAAATATTTCTAGCAATTTCGAATTACGACCGTGGCTATAGATGGAGAATTATCAAGATAAGAAAAGTCCGCCTCCCATTTTTTGTCGTCAAGACTAACGGTCTTGTCAACAAGTATTGCAAAAATAAGTCGCCTAATATTTGGATGTTGAACATAAAATGTTTTCAGCCCTTCTAAAGTTTTTACTATTTCCCGTTTATCTCCGTCATCTTTAATATGTTTAAGCTCTAAAACTAACTGATCGTTAAAAAGACTAAAGTCGGATTGTTTCTTGTTGTCATCATAAACAATTGCTACCTGTTCTCTGCTTAAACCTGGTAACCAAGGCTTAACAGTAATCCAAAATAAGTTTTGAAAATCATACTCACTCCTTAAGTTATTCGTCCAGCCTTTTTTTGCTTCTCCATAATTAGTAACAGCTTCATTTGCTCTGGTAAGACTTCGTATTATTGTAATTATAAATTCACTAGCTTCTTCGGTTGATACCCCTAAATAAGGTTTAGCAGATAGTCCATTCTGTCGGGCTGCTTTGAAATATTTTTTTAATGCGCTAATTTCAAAATACTCGGCTGTTCCATTTGGAAGAGATGTAAGCGTGTGGTTCATTCTTTTATCAACTTCGATCTTCTTTCGTCTAATCAACTCAGCACTTGATCCGTTATGCTTGTCATAGAGTAAGACAGCATCAACTTTTTTTAGTAGTTCATCGTTGCTATCTGCTGTTATATAACTTTCGTTTGCAACGCTTATTGCTTTACCATTTTCAAGCAAAAACAAATCTAATGCTGTACTATTCTCTAAAGTAAAGTCCCTAAGTTTGGCAGGTTGAATTCGTCCTGTTGTCGTTAACAATATGTCAATATCAGAACGAGTGCTTCCAGTCTCATACCGTCTCGAGCCAAAAATATAAACGCAATCAATTTCCGCAAATTTTCCTGCAAGGACTTTTATTGATGCCTCTAAATCAAAAACGTCTTCCTCTCTCATATAAATATAAATGTTTAGAATATCTAAAGTAGGTATGGGAGTTACGTATCAGAATTAACCCAAATATAAAATCATTTCCATACCAAGCATTCCACCACTTCCCCCAAATTACCCCTTCTCCCTATTACCACACACCGTGTTTTCCACGTATTTTCCAAAATCATATCCTTTCAAATCGCAATCTCCACTGCCATAATTTCATTTGTCGCCTTCCAAATCGATATCTCTGGTTTCAGGATTAACATTGGAAGTCTCCAAATCGATGTTGACAGTTTCCAAATCAACATCTCCGCCTTCCGGATTGACATTGGCGGCTTCCAAATCGACATCTCCGTTAGCAAAATCGAGATCGGCGATTACAAAATCGATATCTCCAGCTTCCTTGGTCGATATCGGCGGTCTCTAAATCGACAACAACTTTGTAATAATGGCAGAGATTTTTAGAAAAAGAAAATGAAGCGCAGTGCTAATAGATTTCGAATGACGTTTGGCAGACTACTCAAAAACCACTACTACTAATAGGGTATTGTCTGGAATTTCTGCATTTTGTAGTTTTGCCAAGTAAACTTTATTCACGAAAAAAAATTTATCTATGAACAAGAAAAATGAGTCACAGCTCAAAATGTTTGATGCTGTGATTGCGTATTGCACAAGCAATTCATCCATCATCGCCACCGTTCCGGCTTTTCAATCAGCATTCGCATCTTTTCAGTCAACAGTCAGCGAAATCCATTCCGTTGTGCAACTTCAAGTCAATGTCATTACTGGCATCACCGCCGACAAAGCGAAGATGAAAGATAATCTCGCTGGTGCGGCAGCCAACCTTGCTGCAACGGTTTTTGCTTATGCATCAAATTCCGGTAACAATGCTTTAAAGGAACAAGTAAATTTTCCGCCTTCTGAACTAAAAAGCCTGAAAGACAAAATGCTGGTAGCAACTTCTGGTAACATTCGCGATGCCGCAAATGCAAATCTTGCAGCGCTGAATAATTATGGCATCACTGCTGAAAGCATAACAGGTTTTCAAACTATAATTGATGCATACGTGGCACAAATGTCTTCTCCGCGCAACGCAGTTAGCCAACGGGCATCTCATGCGAAAACCCTTGTCAATTTGTTCAAGCAGGCTAACGATGCATTAAAAACACAGCTCGACAAAATAGCGTTGCAATTCAAATTATCCAACGCTGATTTTTACAACACATATAAAAGCAATCGCATCGTTATTGATCCCGGAACTTCAACAACGCAAATCATTGGAACTATTACCAATGCAGCAAACGATCAACCAGTTGAAGGGGCAACCGTTCAGCTTGTTGGCAGTGAATTGTCAACCGTCACTGATGAGGAGGGCATCTACAACTTAAAACCAGTCGGCATCGGCAACCAATCGATCAAAATAACAAAAACTGGTTTTGCAGATAATACCATCAGTAATAGAGTTGTTAAGCTCGGCAAAACAGCTACTGCAGATGCAGCCATTAATGCAATGAGCGTGTAAGCAAACGTCAAGAGGTGACACCTCTCACAGAGGTGTCACCTCTTGACGTTTCGATCAAATTAAAATTCCTGCACAACAAAAAGGTGCCACATGCTGTTATAGGCTGCAATAAATCATTCCGGTTTTTATAAAATCATTGGTTCATTCAAATGTTTTTGCGTTTCAATGAGCAGTAAAGATTGTTGATTAAAAAATGTATGCGTTGATCATGAAGTGAAAAATGCCTCTGAAAAAAGCATATTTAA
>CAIYPC010000326.1 GCA_903927975.1 uncultured Bacteroidota bacterium
AATAGCAATTCAATAAAAATTAATACATTCGATTGCAAGATTTCGATACAGGTGACACTTCTTTGGAGAGGTGTCACCTGTATCGAAATAAAAACCTTAGGCAACTATGAATAAAAATTTCTTAGCCAATCTTTATAACGGCGGAATCTTTCACGTATATAACCGCACAAACAATAAAGAGATACTATTTAAAACAGATGCAAACAGGTTATATTTCTTAACGCAATATGCTAAATATCTACAGCCTTTTTTAGATACTTTTTGCTGGTGCCTACTCCCAAATCATTTTCATTTTTTAGTGAGGGTAAAAACTACTGAGGAAATTAAAAAATATCTCAACAGCAAACCGTCTGAAAGCATGAAGTCATTAGAAGAAGAATATTTGGAAGATGGAGCAATCACTGAGCTCCTACTTGAACTTGAATGGAAAAGATTTTTTACTTCATACTCGATGGCGTTTAACAAACAGCATGAGAGGAAAGGCAATCTTTTCCATCGACCTTTTAAGCGGATTGAGATTAATAAAGAGACGCATTTTACGCAAGCAATAGTGTATATACACGCCAATGCGGTTAAGCATAAGCTTTGCAGCGATTTCACAAATTACAAATGGTCATCATGGCATAGCATTTTATCTGAGAGCCCAACACAACTATGCCGCAACGAAATATTGCAATGGTTCGGCGGCGTACAGCCCTTTATAGATGCGCATAAGAAAATGATAGCGTATTATTATGATAAAGATGTGGCGATTGAAGAGGCAGAATAGACAAGCTGAAGTATAAAAGAAAAGAGGTGACACCTTTTCAAAAGGTGTCACCTCTTTTCTTTTATACTTCAGCTAACTGCACTTCCGCGACTTTCACTTTTTCCTTCTGTTGCAATTTTATCATCTTACTCACACGATAGACCATGAAAATGCAAATCAAGCTTAGCCCAACTATCACCAAGCCTAATGTGTTATAATGTTCAAGCGGACTGAATTTATCTTTTTGATAAATAATCATGCCCCCAACTCCTGCAGCGATGCCACCAGATATTTGTTGTAGTGAAGAACTGATGCTCATGAACGCGCCGCGATCTTGCAGATTTGGCAATGCAGACACAAGCGCGGAAGAAGGCACCATGCGGCTCATAATACCAATCATAAAAAAAACATTCATCAACATTACATAACCAAGAGGTATCGCTGTAAGGTTTGTATAAATAAGCACCATCACAATCATCCATGCCGATGCAATGGTGAAAACTTTGAACTTATCTATCTTATCACTTAACCTTCCAATAAACGGCATGATGACAAGTGAGCTAAGCCCCGACACCATGAACAACATCGGCAATTGATGTTGAGTGATTTTGAGATTATTAATAGCGAATGCGCTTCCCCAGGGCATCATCATAAAACCACCGAGTGATAACATCGCAGTTGCTAAAAAACCAATGCGATAATTGCGTTTCGAAATAGTGTGCAATAAATGTTTGATTGCCGAACGATCTGTTTGCACTTTGAGATGTGCAGTAATTGGTTTCATTTTAATTAAAACAATCAACCATACAATAGAAGCAAGAATTACAATCATTAAAAATGGTGATTGCCAGCCCCAGCTATTTGCAATAAACAAACCAATGGGAATGCCCAACACCTGACTTGCACCAAAAGACATTTGCATAAATCCCATCACTCGACCACGTTTTTCAATCGGAAATAAATCTGCCACAATCGCCATAGAAATCGATCCGATAACACCACCAAATAAACCAGTAATAATTCTCGCTGCAATCAGTGTGTGATATGAATTTGCAATGCTGCAGAAAAATGTGCCGACAATAAACCCGATATAAAAAAACAAGAGCAATTTTTTTCTGTCGAAGCGATCTGCAAAACCCGCAGTGAGCAAACCCGAAATACCCGCACTGAAAGCATAGCCTGAAACCGCAAACCCGAATTGCGATGTTTTCAGGCTCATTGATTTCATGAGCATATCACCCAAAGGCGACATCACCATGAAGTCCAGTATCACCGTGAATTGCGTGAGCCCTAGCATTACAATCACGAGTACCTGATATGGGGTAAATTTTTTTAAGTGTACTTCGTTGGTCATTATAAATTATTTAATTGAATGAATTTTTAATCAGCCAGCTCTTCACAGAAATATCCTGCGCCATTTATTATGTTGCTGATGGTATTAATATTATTATCAAAAGATTCGATCCTCAATATGTGATCAACATCGCTTCTGTCAACGTTCCATTTAATAATAGCGGAAGAAGAATTGAGCAACGGCGCAATTGCTTTCACATCTTTTTTAAAGCGGATATTGGTTTTGAAAACCAACACAAAAATTGCGCTGATTTTTTGTAATGAATTTGGTAAGGTTTTTTGTGTTGGCATAAAATAAAAATTCAGTTAGTTAGAAAATAAAAATTAAGGTTGAAGTGCTTTTAACACAAGCTCAAAAGTTTCCATCATTATCTTTTCAGAAAAAACAAATTTTTGTCCACCCATGCTTTTGCCCGACATGTGGAATTTGATCAGATTATACAGCGGCGCAAAAGCTATTGACCAATACACTTCAACTGGCAATTTTACCAGTTCCTTTCTCTTGATAGCATTAGCCATAAAAGCATGCATATTTGCTTTAAAATTCGCGCCCATCGTACTCATGAATTTATCATGCAAAGCTGAGTGGCGTATTTGTTCCAAGAACATCGAATGTTCAGGATATTTCAAACAATATTTCGCTCTGTTCATCCATTGCAATTTCAATCCTTCACTAAAATTCATGGAAGGATCAAAATTTTTAAAAGTCATTTCCATCATCTTGTCTCCCGTTTCTTTGCTCAACTGCAAAATCAGATCTTCCTTATCCTTAAAATATATATATATGGTTGCCGGAGAAACATTCGCCGCCTTTGCAAGCTTCTGCATACTAAAGCCTTCAATGCCCAATTTCACAATCATCTGCATTGCTTTTTCCTTGATAACCTTTTGCTTTTGCTCGTCTCTTTCTCTCATCGTGGCGCAAATATAAATGAATATTCATTCACTTAAAATACTTTTCGCTTTCTTATATAGAATAATTTTTTCCACAACCGTTTTCTCTTACAATGTTGAATAATAATGATTAATTTGTTCGCCAATCAAAACAAACAACTGTGTCAACAACCATCCACGCACAAATAGCCGCAACAAAAAAAAGCAGCACCAGTCCGATATTAATCATAGGCACACTATTCTTCATTTTCGGTTTTGTTACTTGGGTAAACAGCACGCTTATACCCTATTTGCAGATTGCCTGCGAGCTTTCTACCGCTGATGCGGTATTGGTAACATTTGCATTTTATATTTCCTATGCAGTGATGGCATTCCCTTCATCATGGGTATTGAAAGTAACAGGTTTCAAAAAAGGAATGATGCTTGGCTTGCTGGTGATGGCAATTGGCGCATTGATTTTTATTCCTGCAGCGAAGACAAGAAACTACGCATTATTTCTTACGGGGTTATTTGTAATTGGTACTGGTCTCGCTTTATTGCAGACAGCTTCCAATCCTTATATCACCATTCTCGGACCGATTGAAAGCGCTGCAAAGCGCATCAGCGTGATGGGCATTTGCAACAAAAGTGCAGGCGCAATAGCCCCATTGATAATGGGCGCGATCATGCTAAAAGATTCTGCTGCTTTGATTGAGCGATTGAAAACGATGGATGCCACGCAAAAAACAATTGAGTTGGATGCGATGGCTTCGAGAGTGATTGTTCCTTATATTATTATTGCATTGGTGTTGGCAGCACTTGCCGTGTTCATATATTTTTCCAGCCTGCCTGAAGTGAAAGCAGAAGGCGAAGACAATACAAAAGATGCGGCATCTACGGTGGTGAATAGAGCAAATATTTTTCAATACCCTTATTTGTGGTTTGGGTTTATTTCTTTGTTTTTATATGTGGGTGTAGAAGTGATATCAGGTGACCTTATTCAGGTGTATGGAAAATCCATTGGCATCAGTTTGGATATTGCAAAACATTTTACTACTTACACATTGTCAGGCATGCTAGTTGGTTACATCATCGGCATTTTAGCAATACCAAAATATTTATCACAGATAACAGCACTCAAAGCATCTGCAATAATCGGCATTGTGTTTTCAATCTGCGCCATTTTCACAAGCGGTTACACATCAGTGTTATTTATTGCTTTATTGGGATTAGCGAATGCATTGGTGTGGCCAGCACTATGGCCGCTTGCAATAACAGGGTTGGGCAAATACACCAAACAAGGCGCTGCATTACTGATTGTAGGCATTGCGGGTGGAGCAGTGCTTCCAAAAATATGGGCAGCGTTGGGTGCAAACGAAAGCATCGGGTTTCAAAAAGCATTTTGGATACTTGTGCCATGCTATCTTTTCATTTTATATTTTGCTTTTGCGGGGCATAAGGTTGGGTTGGCGAAGAAGGGTGAATGATTTTGATTTATGAATTGGCATTGTCAGCATTTTCTTACACTGTCGCCGTCATTCCCGCGCATGCGAGAATCCCACCGAACAAATCATGAAGACAGAAGAATGGGATTCCTGCCTGCGCGGGAATGACGGGAACTCTCTAATTAATTTGTGTAAGCCTTTATTTTATTTCTTCTTTCTTCTCAACCTCACTGTAGAACTTTGTGTGAGGCTGCTGCTCATATAAACTTCATAACGATTTTTTCCATCGGAGATTATCATTAACGCAGTATTAGGAGGAATGGTGCCGAGATTTTCTGCGAACATGCTTATTTCATTCACGTCTTTTGTGCTATCCAATTGCATAAATACATTAATGGCTTTTGCGGATAAGCCCTGATGCGAAAGAACCAATTTATTATTCAGGAATACAGAAATGCTGTCACCATCAATATCACCATTGTCATAAAAAGTAGCTTTTACAGAATCGGATTCAATGAACAAATCTTTGTTGTAGATATTTTTTCTTCTCGCGTATTCTGCAATAATCTTTTTTGTGCCTTTCTTATCTTCATCAGGTGTAACATCGATTGTTTTCATCGGCGCTCCGCTGCTCACAACTGAATCTTTCTTCTTCGGCGCATTATAAACAATCTCTTCTTTTTTTGTATCTGTTGAACTCACCACAAAATCATCGGGCTGTGGCTTCCATATTTTTTTTGCAGCAACAGTGTTTTTCAAAACGCTATCTTGATTTTCATTTGAATCAAGCACATACGTAACGCGCAAATCCGGACAAGTGTATTTATATTTCCCATCATGATAAAAATGTCCGTTGATCCCTCTCTTTACTGTGGAAATAAATAATGTGCCGATAAAATCAGTGTTGCATTCAATGCTGTTTACCGTAGAATTGGTATTGTAATAAATGACAGGAATGTTTGGAATGGTGATTTCTTTTGTTCTTGGATTGTAAGTACCATGAATAAAAAAGCTCTGATAAACATCTTTGAAGTAGTAACCAA
>CAIYPC010000327.1 GCA_903927975.1 uncultured Bacteroidota bacterium
AACCAATAATTCATTTTAAAAACAATCGCTCTGTTCTTGTTCGTTAAAGTAGGGGTGGTGAAATAATTATCAGTGTAAACCAAAAAAATATCGCTCATGGGTTTGTAACGATATTGAAAGCGGCTGTTGATGTTATAATTATTTTGCTGTGTGTTGTATTGCAAAAAAGTTGTCCAGAAAACTTTGGTGCTGAAATTGATTTCAATTTTTGGGGAGATGAGAAAAATTTCTGCTGATCCATAAACGCCGGGAAAAGTAAGCTTGTCATATTCTGCCTGTAATGAAAGGTTAACGTGTGGCTGGTTTCGCCAGTTGATGCCAGCTATTATAGTTTGCAGCGTACCGTTATAAAAACCGCCGCCACCTGCTGTAATATTATAACTGAATGTTTTTCTAGTGTCAGAATAATATCCCAATGTAACGTTCGCATAACTATAATGTCCCTTCGGCAAAGGGGTTTCAGTAGTGAAAGAAGTCGGGTAAAGCAAATTCACTTCGTCAGCAAATGAGTTCACTAAAATTCCTGCTGAGTTATTGAAATTTAGATTATAAACAAGCGCATGTTGCCGCTCATTAAAAGAATAATCAGGATTCACAAAAAGTGTGTTCGTAAATTCAATAACATGCTGCGCAATTTTTCCCGATGAAGGAAATATGGTGTACCGAATATCATTGAATATATCTTTAAACCCAACCCTGATGCTTGTGTCCCTCACCGCATCATAATTGCTGATGCGCTGAACATAGCCCATGTCGGTATAATAATTTGTTCCAACACTCAATGCATCCAACACTATTTTAAAATTTTTATTGCTAAACGATCCGCCGGTTTCTAAATATTTGTCATCGTTTTTTATTCCAGGTTTATATGATTGCTGATAAGAGCCATAGCCAGTCCATGTTCCGGGCGTATTGCTATAATCAAATTCAAGCCCTGTGTTTCTTCCCCATTTGCTTAAAGGATCGGCTTGTTTTGCAGCCTCTGGCTCAAAACTTTCTCTGTCCAAATAATATCCTTTTATCATGGATCTTTTAAAAACGCTTTGATTGATCGAAACAGCCGTGAAATTTTCTGCAGAATAATCTCCCTGTGTTGCTGTTTGCATGTTCATCACGCCAATTCTTGTTGACTTGGTAACATTCCCTGAAAGCCTTGCTCCGCCAATGATTGGGATCCTGTTGCCATTTTTATCAAGACCAATGGTACGGGAATAGAAAGGAGAGATAGAACCAGGAACGCCATAGCTTCCAAACAAATCAGAGTTCTCTAAAAAAAAGCCTCTTTTTTCTGGAAGAAAAATATCATATCGTGTAAGGTTTGTTACTTGCTGATCAACTTCTACCTGAGAAAAATCAGGGTTCACAGTCAGGTCAAGATTCAATGAAGGTGTTACTGCCAGCTTGCTATCAAAACCTGCATTAAAATTTGCTTTGGTCGGCTGATTGTTTTCTTTGTCGGAGTTCAAGCCTCCCGTAACGTATGGGATCACCACAACATTTTTGCCTGGTGTTGGCGGTGCTTCATCCCAAACTAACGCTCCCGTGTATCCTAAATCATACGAGCGAAAATTTGCGGGAACATGTGTCCATGTTGAGTACTCATAACTTTTCTGATCGATGCGCACGAAATTGATCCCCCATAGTTTTTTATCGGTTGAATAACGAAGTGTTTTGAAAGGAATGGCAATTTCTGCTGTCCATCTGTCTTTATATCTTTTTGTTTCGGAATACCATTTATTATCCCAACTGTAAGTGATTTGCGTACCATAATGCAACTGATCTTCTGATTGCGCATTGAATGCGTTCAACACAAACCAAAAACCATTTGTTCGCAGGTTCAGTGGATCAAGAATAATTGCAATACCATCGTTGCCATCATGCCCAATATCTCTTTTAAGGCTTTGGATTATTACATCCCCTGAATCATAATTGGTGAAACCGAAATAGAGGTAGTTGTCATCGAACAACATTTTCACTTCTGTTTTTCTGGCGGCTTTGTCAAGATCGTTTGGATACTTTCTCCAAAAATCATCTGCGGCTCTGGCATAAAGCCATGCAGAATCATTTAAATCACCATCAATTTTTATTGGGCCTTTTGCTCTTGAAATATGTAATTGATAATCTTTCTGAAAATTTGCACTATTGTTCAATTGTGCAAATGAATCAAAGGAAATAAGGAGTGATAATAAAAGTGCTAGCGCAGTTAGCTTCATTGACGGTTACTATTGGTGTTTTACAGTGAGCAAATTTAATTGTTGAAGAATATTAGTCATTGCCGTTTATAATAATTTAATAATTTTTAGAGGTTGATGAGTGGTGCTAATAAAAAACATTTTGCTTTTATGGAAATGAAATAGATAATTTAGAGGGAAATAAACTTTTCGTCATGAAATATTTTTATTCGGCCTTCATTTCTATTTGCATGTTCATTTCTGCGAATGCGCAGCAGAAAATTGATTATGGCAATAATAAAGCTGCTGGTAAATACTATAATGTTCGGGGCATTAAAATGTATTGTGAAATATATGGTGAAGGCAAGCCATTGTTGTTAATCCATGGCAATGGAGGATCAATGAATGCATTCAAAAATAACATCCCTTTCTTCTCAAAAAAATATAAAGTGATTGCATTAGATAGTCGTGCGCATGGGAAAACGATTGACGCGAATGATTCGCTGAGTTTTGAAATGATGGCAGATGATGAAGCTGCATTGTTGGATGCACTTCATATTGATTCTGCTTATGTGATTGGATGGAGCGATGGCGGCATCAATGCATTGCTGCTTGCAATGCGTCATCCAGAAAAAGTGATCAAGCTTGTTTCTACTGGCGCAAACCTTTGGCCTGATTCAACCGCGCTTATTCCTGGATTATGGCTCTATGAAAAAAATACAATGGATACAACGCACACGCAAAATTTCAATGCAAAACAAAAAAATGATTGGAAAATATTTTTACTAGATTGGCTTCAACCAAACATTCCATTACAACAATTACATTCCATCAAATGCCCATCACTTATTGTTGCTGGCGATCATGATGTGATACGAGTTGAACATACTGTATTAATCTCACAAAATATTCCCAAGGCTTATTTATGGATCGTTCCCAACTCAGGGCACCCAACATTAATTGAGCATAGAGATGAATTCAACAAAAAAGTAGATGAGTTTTTTTCGATGCCATTCAAAGAATGGAAATAAAAAAGCTCATCTTGAATGATGAGCTTTGAGCGGCAAAAGAGTCTCGAACTCTCGACCTACAGCTTGGGAAGCTGTCGCTCTACCAACTGAGCTACTGCCGCTTGTGAACACAATATTAATCAGCTTTTTTGATATTTTATTTTTAGCGATAAAAATTTATTTGTTTACCGCTGTTAGCTTTTTTGCCAGCCAACTTTTACTAACAGGTGTCATCCAATTATTTTCAAGCTCTTGTTTTGTTTGAACGATGTTGTTGAAATAAATAGATTCAGCATTAATGAAATTATTTTCTACTGCGTAATCAAGTTGCGATAATGGAAGCATCTGTACTTTCTCTTTAACGATAAAAGATAAGAGTAGTCTATCGAACATATTTACATTATACAACTGTTCAATTTGTTTTATTAATCTAACAGAGCTATCAGTGCTGCAACC
>CAIYPC010000328.1 GCA_903927975.1 uncultured Bacteroidota bacterium
ATCAAGATATGCTTGCTCTATGCCGCATTTAATAATGCCTTTATTATCTTTTGTTCCATACGCACAAAGCTTTCCTTCAATGGTTGGCGTTACCCAACCAAAACTTCTGTCGTATTGATATCGGCCGCTTTTCTCAATTTCTTTAATCCCCGCTGCTGATAAATAAGGCTTCACAATTTCATACACTTCATTTAGCTTGGATATTTCCTCCTTTGTAAGTGGCGCACCAGCATCGCCATCTTCGCAGCAACCGCCTTTGCATTTATTAAGATCACATACAAATTGTGCTTGTACCACCTCATCGCTCACCAGAATATTATCAATTGCTATCAAACTATAAATTTTATATTATGAAGTTAATTCAATTTCCTTTAGAAGTCGGGAAGTCAGAAAGCAGCGCAGTTCTTCTTCCGGAGTTCCCGACTTTCTAACTATTTTTTCCATTTCAGCGTGTTAATCAAATGCATCATATCAATCTGCAAAAACTGGTTCACGATTCCCAATGAATCTGCATTAGGCGCAGTGTCAAAATATAAAGCACCACGCAAAAAATGTTTTGTTGAATCGCTCACAAAAAATTGTTTTGCAGTTGCTGCGTTGCCACCAACATTGAAAAAAATTCCTGAAACACCAAGCGGCGTTTTCATTAATGAATCATCAATGGAAGTTGCTTTATAACTATGCTTGAATGTCATTTTATATGCGTCATCTTTTAGCTTATCAAAACTGTTTTGTCCGATATCTTTATAGCTCACATAAATGCGTGCATTGAATTGCGGGAAATCAATATTGATCCAATATGGGTTTTCGGGTTTTGATTCAAAAAAAGAAGTGTCCTGAATAATATTTGCATAAACAGGATATTCAAATGAATAAGGATAGCCTTGTTGATCAAAAACCTTGTATTGATGTTGCGGAAAATCTATCTTAAAATATCCGGTGGGCTTTGGCGTGAATGTGCTGTTGCATGCAAGAAAAAAAAGAGAAGCAAGAAACAAGAGACAAGGAACAAGGAGATATTTTTTATTAGTCACTTAAAATAATTTCATTGTAAATTAAAAATCAACTTTGCACTTTCACCATCACTTTCACTTTCTTAATGCGGCTCTGCTCTGCGTCTAGCACAGTAAATTCAAAATCACCACATGGAATTACTGCATTCACTTTTGGTATTTCACCAGCAAGTTCAAGAATAAGACCAGCCAATGAGTCGCTTTCACCCTTCACCTGATCAAATGTATCAGCAGGAAGTCGCATTGTTTTGCAAACATCATTTATCATCGTTCTTCCCTCAAAAATATAAGAGCCATCATCCATTTGTTTGTTCACGCTTTCTTCTTCATCAAATTCATCTTTTATATCACCAATCACCTCTTCCAAAATATCTTCTAAAGTAACAATTCCACTGGTGCCACCAAACTCATCAACCACCACTGCAAAATGTATTCTTTTGGTTTGAAAATCTTTCAGCAAATGTTCAATCATTTTATTTTCATGAACAAAATAAGGTGTTCTTAATAAAGTGCGCCAATCAAAATCTGCAGCTTCATTCAGATAAGGCATTAGATCTTTTGTATGGATCATTCCCGCAATTTCGTCAAGGCTTCTTTTGTAAACAGGCAGCCGCGAATAATGCAAATCTTCAATGCGGGCTTTCAAGGCTTCAAACGAAATACCGTAGTCAATCCCATTTACATCGAGCCTCGTTTTCATTACCTGTTTCACGGTAATGTTGCCAAATTTGATAATGCCTTTCAGGATATTTTTTTCTTCTTCCGAAGCATCGTTGTTCGTGGCAACATCAATGGAATGATCAAGCTCTTCTAAATTCAAGCCAGACGTTTTTTTGTTACCAAATAAACGCTCAAATATATCAGATTGGCTACCCATCCAACCACTGACTTTCCGAAATAGAAGATGTATAATTTCAACAATGCCTGAGGTATAATAAGCAAATTGAAGATTGTTTTGTGAAGCCCAAACTTTCGGCATCACTTCACCAAACAATAAAATCACAAAACTCACAATAAGCACTTTTACCAGAAGCTCAAAAAGCAAAAAACTTTGCTTCAATAAAACCATTTGATCGATGAGAAAGTTTGCAAGGATGATGATGGCTATGTTAACAAGAATATTG
Source organism: uncultured Bacteroidota bacterium (assembly GCA_903927975.1). Taxonomy (GTDB): domain Bacteria; phylum Bacteroidota; class Bacteroidia; order Chitinophagales; family Chitinophagaceae; genus Puia. The sequence goes on from CAIYPC010000328.1 coordinate 2,138, forward strand.
GCAATCAATAATGAGCCGAGCAACAATTTAGGTTCTTCCAATAACGTTACGATGCGCTTCCACGAAGCATCCTGTTTTGTTTTAAGGTTGTTGATATCTTTATAAGTAAGAGAAAAAAAAGCAACCTGGGATCCTGAAACAATGAATGAAACGATAAGTAAAAAAAGAATGATGATTGCAAGAATGGAAGTTGCCTGCGGATTAATAGCCAGAAGCCGAATGTTTAAACAATCAACAAAAAAAGTAGTGGTTAGTTTCTCCAAAGCAATTGGCTTTCATTAACAATAACAAACAGGCAAAGCCTGCTTATCTGTTTTGTTGCTGCAAATTTAATAAATTGTTTTCTTAGAAAGGTAAATCTTCAGAATGCTCGCTTATAGAAGGCGGTATATCATGATTGCTCGCTATATCACCATTCTCTGGCGGAATATGTGAATGATTAATACTGTCGGTTCGCTTGTCGAGCATAATCAAATTATCTCCCACAACTTCTGTTGCAAATTTTTTATTGCCCTCTTTGTCTTCCCAGCTTCTTGTTCTCAATCTCCCTTCTATATAAACCAAGCTGCCTTTGTGCAAATATTTTTGAGCAAGTTCTGCAAGCCCGCGCCAAAGAACAACGGTGTGCCACTCAGTTTGCGAAATAAGCTTGCCAGCTCTGTCTTTGAACGTTTCGGTAGTTGCCAGAGAAAACTTAGCCACTCCAATATTTCCTTCAAGGTGCTGTATGTCCGGGTCTTTTCCCAAATTGCCAATGAGCATCACCCTGTTAACTCCTCTCATATATCTGAAATTTGAATTTTAAAAAAATCCTTCTTTGAACAGAATGGTTCTTAAAGTTAAATTTTTTCGGGCAAAGAGAAAAAGATAATTAGGGGTAAATGGGTATATTAACAGATCGCACTGTTTTGAAACTAACTTGATTATGAAACTTTGAGTTCATTTAAATATACTGCGATTGATTTTGGGAAAGGATATTTCATTAAATCCTTCCTTCTTATAAGAAGATATTCTTCTACTAAAATTGGTTTTGTGATAGCAATATGAATAAACTGAACGTGTATGGTTTGATGACTGAGCTGTTGTTTATAAACGTTAGAAATTTTATTAATCGCAATTTTTTGTTTCCCAAAAACATGCTTAATAACATCTGAGCGAAGCATATCTTTTTCAGTTATCGCATGCTTCGCTTCATACAAAACAAATTCATATAAACTCTGCCAGATGTCATTTTCTCTTCTTTCGCGAATGTAAATGCCGCCATCAAACTCAATGATAAAATAATAAAACCATCTTTCTTTTTTCTGTAATTTTTTTGCTTTTACAGGAAGAATTTCAATCAGACCATGTTTGTAAGCCTGACAATCTTTTTGCTGGGGACATACTTTGCATAATGGATTTTGCGGCTTGCAGATAACAGCACCAAAATCCATGATGGATTGATTATATATTCCCGCTTGCTTTTTATCAAGGAATGCATTTGCTAATTCAGCGTATATTTTTTTTCCGGAGGTTGTATCAACAGGCGTATTTATCCCAAAATATCTTGACAGCACTCTTTCAACATTGCCATCAACAACTGCATAAGGAAGATTGAATGCAAATGAAGCAATGGCGGCGGCCGTGTAAGGACCAATTCCTTTCAGGCTTTTTATTTCTTCGTAAGAATTCGGAAATTTTCCATTATAATCTTTTGAGATTTTCTTCGCTGTTTCAATCAAGTTTTTGCAGCGTGTGTAATAACCAAGTCCTTCCCATAATTTAAAAACTTTTTGAGAAGGCGCTTTTGCGAGATGATGAACAGTAGGAAATGCCTTTACAAATTTTTCATAATAAGCCCATCCTTGCTCCACTCTCGTTTGCTGCAGAATAATTTCGCTAAGCCAAATTTTGTAAGGATCGGTTTCGCCCTTCCATGGCATTGCCCTATTGTTTTCCTTCTTGTTCCAGTCCAAAAGTTTCTTGCTAAAATCAGGGCTCATCTATTCGGCTTTTGTAAATTATCTTTTCTTATTTTCTAAGCGATATTAAGAATTTTTCATGTTGAATACTCATAATCAGCATTTTGCGTTATACATTTACAAATTATACAAAACGCAGCAATTCATTGGCCAAAAAATGAATTTTGCTTAAGGTTATTGCAGTTTAAAATTTTTGTTATATATTTAAAATCAGAAACTTATAAATTAACTCCAATGAGAAAAGCCGACCTTGTCAATCAAATTTCAGAAAAAACAGGCATTCCTAAGGTGGATGTTCTTGTGACTTTAGAAACAATGTTCAAAGAAGTTAAAGATACTCTGTCTGCTGGAGAAAATATTTACATACGCGGTTTTGGTAGCTTCATCACCAAAAAAAGAGCCGCAAAAATCGGAAGGAATATCAAAAAAAATGTAGCGGTTCATATACCTGAACACTATATTCCTGCATTCAAACCCGCTAAAGAATTTATTGCTGAGGTAAAAAAATTACAATCTGTAAAAGAAGACCAACCAAAGCACGATGAAGAAATGTAATTTTGCAGTCCTAACACAAAAAATGTGAAACGACAGCAATTTATTTTAGCATTAAGTGGCTTTCTTTTATTGATCATTTTATATTTCTTCGGGCAAACAATCCCCCCAAAAAAGAAAAGCATTGACACTCCTGAACAAACCTCAGGCACATCTCCTGTTAAGTCTATTGATGTTCAACAAATATTAGAGGCTTCCAAATCGAAGCTAAAGCCCGAACAATTAGCTTATGTGAACAGAACAGAAAATGCGGTTGTGCGTGGCGATGTGAAGGAACAGCAATTGAAAGCGTATCGTCAGTTGGCTATTTTCTGGAAAGATTCTGTTCGAAACGGCTTTTTACCTTTTGCCTATTATACTGGGCAAATAGCTAAATTGGAAAATTCTGAAAAAAACCTCACCTTTGCAGCCCAATTATTTTTGGAGAACCTTAGAGTGCTTGATGATAAGGCACTAAAAAGCTGGATGGCCAACGAAGCAAAAGATCTTTTTCAAAGAGCGTTGCAGATAAATCCAGCTAGTGATTCATCAAAAATTGGGCTGGGTGCTTGTTATATTTTTGGAAGTGATGCAAGCAATCCACAGGAAGTGATGCAGGGAATTCAGCAGATACTTGAAGTATCGCGGCGCGATTCGACAAATATGTATGCGCAGTTTATGCTCGGGTTAGGAGGTGCGGTTTCAGGTCAATTGGATAAAGCCATCGAGCGTTTAACAAAAGTGGTTAAACATCAGCCTGACAACCTCGAGGCAATCATGAAACTGGCTGAAATAAATGAGCAAAAGGGTGATAAAGCTGAGGCTATTAAGTGGTATGGGGAAAGCAAAAAGATGATTGCCGATCCCGAAGTGATAAAAGAAATAGACCAAAGGATTAAATCTTTGCAATAAGAATAAAGAACCCATTAGAAATTATAGACTGAATTTTATTTTATAACTAAAAAGAAATTTTTTTATGCCGTGTGGTAAGAAACGTAAAAGACATAAGATCGCGACACATAAGCGAAAAAAGAGATTGAGAAAAAACCGTCATAAGAAGAAGAATAAATAATCTTCAACCACGCATATTAATATATGGCGTGGTTTCTTCCCGGAGCTGAACACTTAATATTTATTATTTATCGCGCCTGATTGCTTGAATGTGATAACTTTTAAATAAAAACTCCTTCAGCCATTTTCCTTTTAGTGAGCATTGATTAGATGTAAATTTTAATGATTGAACAAGGAACTGATTATAAACGCAGCCCCACAGGGTGTTGAGATTGCTCTGTTAGAGGACAAAAAGCTGGTTGAATTACACCATGAAAAAGCAGACGCCAGTTTTGCTGTTGGGGATTTATATTTAGGTAAAGTCAAAAAATTAATTCCCGGTCTTAATGCTGCATTTGTTGATGTTGGCTTTGAAAAAGATGCCTTCCTCCACTACACTGATTTAAGCCCTTACGTTCGTTCGCTTTTAAAATTTACTACTCAGGCTATTAATGATAATGGCTCGAACAATTTCGATTATGCTTCTTTTCAGGTCGAGCCTGAAATCGTGAAGACGGGAAAGATAAATGAAGTATTGAACGGCAAGCCAAATATATTGGTTCAAATTCTTAAAGAACCAATAGCTGCGAAAGGACCTCGCTTAAGTTGCGAAATCTCTTTGCCTGGAAGATTTGTAGTTATCACTCCATTTAATGATATCGTTGCTGTCTCAAGAAAAATCCATTCTTCTGAGGAGCGCAAGCGCTTGCAGAAAATTGTGGAAGCAATCAAATCAAAAAATTTTGGTGTGATAGTCAGAACTGCTGCTGAGGGGAAAAACACTGCCGAACTCCATGAAGATCTTACAGAGCTTGTTGCGACATGGAAACTTATACAGCATAATTTAAAGAGCGCAGTAGCACCAGCAAAAATATTAAGTGAGCAGACAAAAACTACAAGTATGCTCCGCGATTTATTGAATGAAGATTTCAATAAAATTGTGACGAACGATAAGAACATATATAACGATACTAAGAATTATATTCAACGGATAGCTCCGGATAAAGTTGATATCGTTTCCTATTTCCATAACGGCTTACCAATATTTGATCAATTCGGGATCACCAAACAAGTGAAAGCTGCGTTTGGAAAAACGGTAAACCTTCCTAGCGGTGCATATCTTATTGTTGAGCACACGGAAGCGTTGCACGTGATTGATGTGAACAGCGGATATAAAAGCGTTAGCAATAATCAAGAACAAAATGCATTAGAGACGAATATGGAGGCTGCTGAAGAAATTGCTAGGCAACTTCGATTGAGAGATTTGGGAGGCATTATTGTGATTGATTTTATTGATATGAAACTTCCTGATAATAAGAGGAAGCTGATGGAAGCGATGGAAGGTTTTATGCGCACGGACCGTGCAAAGCATGCTGTTCTTCCTATTTCGAAATTCGGGCTCATGCAAGTTACGCGTCAGCGCATGAAACCGGAAGTGACCATCAACACCCAAGAAGTTTGTCCTACATGCAATGGCACAGGAAAAATATCTTCAGCATTGATCTTAGAAGATGAAATAGAAAAGAACCTTAGTTATCTCATAAATCATCAGCATAAAAATCTCACATTATCGGTACATCCCATCATGCATGCCTATCTCACAAAAGGCTGGATGTTCAATTCAAAACAATGGAAGTGGAGATGGAAATTTAAACAAGCCACTAAAGTTCAGGCCAACACAAATTATCACCTTACAGAATTCAAATTTTTTGACAAGCACGAAGAAGAGATAAAACTGTAGATGAGAATTTAACTTTCGAAGTATTCTTTACTTATTGTTTTGTGCTGTTATTATAGTAATCAAGAAAAGAAATAATTTCAGAAATGCTTTTCAATTTATTTTTATTTTGACTAAGCCAAGTATATGCATTCTCGTTTGGATGGATTACTGGCAATATCCATGATTGGCTAAACTTGACTGTCGTGAC
>CAIYPC010000329.1 GCA_903927975.1 uncultured Bacteroidota bacterium
CCGATGGATAGATTGGTTTGTGGCGATGTGGGTTTTGGCAAAACGGAAATTGCAATCCGTGCAGCTTTCAAAACATGTTGTGATGGTAAGCAGGCTGCGGTGCTGGTTCCTACAACTATTCTAGCTTTTCAGCATTATAAAACTTTTAGTGATCGGCTAAAAGATTTTCCTGTTACGGTTGATTATATAAACCGCTTCAAATCTTCGAAAGAAAAAAAGGAAACGCTGAAAAAATTGGAAGATGGAAAAGTGGATATTATTATCGGCACACACGGATTGCTTGGCAAAGAAGTTAAGTTTAAAGATCTTGGTCTGCTCGTAATCGATGAAGAACAAAAATTTGGCGTAGCTCATAAAGAAAAAATAAAAACACTCCGCACAAATGTAGATTGTCTTACATTAACGGCAACGCCTATCCCAAGAACGTTGCAATTCAGTTTAATGGGAGCAAGAGATTTAAGTATTATCAATACACCGCCACCAAACCGCCAGCCGATACAAACGGAAGTGCATGGTTATAATGAAGATTTTATCCGCGATGCGATTTATTATGAAACAGAAAGAGGCGGTCAGGTGTTTTTTATTTTCAATCGCATACTCGGTCTTGCAGAAATGACTTCTATTATTCAAGGACTTTGTCCTGATTTGAGCATTGGTTATGCGCATGGTCAAATGGAAGGGCACGAATTGGAAGAACGAATACTTGATTTTATTGATAAGAAATATGATGTGCTCGTTTGCACAAACATTGTAGAAAGCGGGGTTGATATACCGAACGTGAACACAATTATCGTGAACAACGCACATCAGTTTGGCTTGAGCGATCTGCATCAATTGCGTGGCAGGGTTGGAAGGAGCAATAAAAAAGCATTTTGTTATTTGCTCGCGCCTTCATTGGCAACTTTACCAACAGATTCAAGGAAGCGATTGCAAACTTTGGAACAGCACAGTGATCTGGGAAGTGGCTTTCAGATTGCGATGCGTGATTTGGATATTCGCGGCGCGGGCAACATGCTTGGCGGCGAACAGAGCGGTTTTATGGCAGACATTGGTTTTGAAACTTATCAGAAAATTTTGAACGAAGCGATCAAAGAATTGAAGAGAACCGAATTTAGGGATCTATTCAAAGAAGAAATTTCTAAGCAGGAAGATTATGTGCAGGATTGCACGATTGATACTGATCTTGAAATTCTGATCCCTGATGTTTATGTGGAAAGCATCACTGAAAGATTATCGCTTTATACACGGTTAGATAATTGTGAGAATGAACAAGAACTTTTGGAGTTCAGTGCTGAAATGCTTGATCGTTTTGGACAATTGCCAAAAAAAGTAGAAGATTTATTTGATACGGTCCGTTGCCGCAAACTTGCGGTGGCATTAGGTTTTGAAAGAATGATATTGAAAGACGAAACGCTAAAATGTTACTTCATCAATAAACCTGATTCACCTTATTATGAATCTGAAATTTTTAAGCACATTCTTGAGTTCATTCAAAAACATACCAATAAAGCAAAGCTGAAGCAAAATGGAAAACTGTTTATGTTGGTCGTGGATGATATTTTCACGATGCAGCATTTGTTGAAATTTATGCAGCAATTACATGCGTTCACTCAGGAGAAAACAGGAAATAAGATGACGGGTTTATAAATTTTTTTCCATCACGTAGTGAGGTATTGTCACTTCTTCAAACTCATTACCCGAAATACTGTAGCCTAATTTTTCGTAGAAGCCTGCTGCTGTTTTGCGGGCGTGCATCAGCAGCACTTTGTAGCCCAAATCGCGGGCGATATTTTCTGCGAAGATCATCAATGCCCTGCCGATGCCTTTTCCCTGCATGCTATTTGGCACCGCCATTTGGCGAAGGCGTATTTTAGAACTATCAACTTTAGTGAGCAGGCAGCAGCCCAGTAATATATCATCATCAAAAGCACCCATCAGCACATCATCTTTTTCTTCATCAAGTTCTTTCTGTTCAAAACTTAAGCCAAGTGGTTTGCGCAATATTTCATTTCGCAAATCAACCATTTGCTTATATTCTTTTGAGTTGTGATCGATCATTCTCAAAGCCATGCGCCAAATTAATTTTGATTAGAAAGAAATGTAAGATATTGAATTTACGCAATTGTTCTTTATAGTTATCCAAAAATTGAAATTTGGTAATATGATCTCAGCCTATTTCTGATAAAGTGATTGAATCAAAAGCTTACATTATTTGGATTGGGCTGGAAACCTTAGTTTTCTACCCCAAAAAATTAAAATTGACTGTTTAATTGGGTTTAATTCAAAAACTATATTTTTGCAGCCGTAACTAAATTTTACAAACATGTCAGACATTGCTACAAGAGTTAAAAAAATCATAGTTGATAAGTTAGGAGTTGAAGAAGCAGAAGTTACAAACGAGGCTTCTTTTACCAATGACCTCGGAGCGGATTCCCTTGATACCGTTGAGCTCATTATGGAATTTGAAAAAGAGTTCAACATCTCTATTCCTGACGAACAAGCCGAAACTATTACTACTGTAGGGCAGGCCATCGCCTATTTGGAAGAGCACGCTAAGTAATTAGCTTTTTGTTTTTTGCAATACATTTGTTTCATCCGCCTTCGAAAGCATTTTTGCTTAGTAGGCGGATGTATCACTTTTAAAATTTCCGGGCAGCTATATGGAAGTAAAAAGAGTTGTTGTTACGGGAATCGGCGCAATGACCCCATTGGGAAATAATGTTCAGGATTATTGGACAGGTCTCGTCAATGGTGTTTCCGGCGCAGATTTTATCACTCAATTCGATGCATCAAAATTCAAAACAAGATTTGCCTGCGAGATAAAAAATTTTGATCCATTAAATCATTTCGACAGAAAAGAGGCACGCAAGCTCGATCGCTTTACTCAAACTGCACTTGCAGTTAGTGATCAAGCTATTTCTGATTCAGGCATCAACAAAGACTCTGTTGATACAGACAGGGTAGGGGTTGTGTTTGCTAGTGGCATTGGCGGCATCACTACTTTTCAGGATGAGGTCTCAAATTTTGCAAGAGGGGACGGCACCCCAAGGTTCAACCCTTTCTTTATACCAAAAATGATTTTGGATATTGCAGCAGGACATATATCTATGCGCCATGGGCTGCGTGGCCCAAACTTTGCAGTTGTTAGTGCGTGTGCATCTTCCACGAACGCAATCATGGAGTCGTTTAATTTAATTCGGTTAGGCCTTGCAGATATTGTTTTGAGTGGTGGCTCAGAAAGTGTGATAATAGAAGCAGGCGTTGGTGGCTTCAATGCAATGAAAGCAATGAGCGAAAGAAATGATGATCCTAAAACTGCGAGTCGTCCTTACGATAAAGACCGTGATGGTTTTGTGATGGGCGAAGCTGCAGGGATATTAGTGCTCGAAGAACTGGAACATGCAAAAGCTAGGGGTGCAAAAATATATTGTGAGATAGCAGGATGTGGGGCAACTGCAGATGCGCATCATATAACAGCACCACATCCCGAAGGGCTTGGCGCTAAGAATGTGATGAACGCTGCCTTGAGAGACGCTGGTATGAAACCATCTGATATCGATTATATAAACACACATGGCACTTCAACACCGCTTGGCGATATTTCAGAAGTGAAAGCGGTTATGGATGTCTTCGGCGATCATGCTTTTGATTTAAATATCAGCTCGTCAAAATCTATGACGGGTCATTGTTTGGGAGCTGCTGGCGTTATTGAAGCAATTGCATGCACGATGAGCGTTGTGCATGATATGGTGCCTCCGACCATCAATCATTTTACCGATGATCCAAATCTAGATGCAAGGTTGAATTTCACTTTTAATAAAGCACAAGCGCGAACAGTGAATGCTGCATTAAGCAACACTTTTGGATTTGGTGGGCATAATGCTTGTGTTATCGTTAAAAAATATTTATCCTGATTTTTTTATTATAAATGATGAGAAAGAAAGCCATTCTTTTTATCAGTTTTAATAAATTTTTTACCTGACCAAAAATTTGTAGCTTTTCTGTGTGGGAATACTGGAACGTATCATAAAAAACGACTCATCTGCTGCATCTTTCAGGAAGCAATTAAAAAATGTTTTGGGTTTCTCGCCCGGCAAAACAGTTCTATATAAAACTGCTCTCACGCACCGATCTCTAAAAGACAAATCAGACGAGAACAACGAAAGACTTGAATATTTGGGCGATGCTATACTCAGTGCAGTTATAGCAGATTTTCTTTTCAAAAAATATCCATATAAAGAGGAAGGTTTTTTGACTGAGATGCGCAGTAAAATGGTGAACCGAAATCAGCTTAATGATATAGCCGTTAAGATGGGGCTAAAAAAAATCAGCTATTTCAATAAGTTCGATGGATCCCTTAAGATGAGCCAAATTTTTGGCAACACACTTGAAGCGGTTGTTGGAGCTATTTATCTTGACAAAGGCTTTAATAAAACCAATCAATGGATAATGGAGCGCATCATTCAGCCTTATCTCTTTATGGATGATTTGGAGTTGCTTGAAATAAACCACAAGAATAAATTATATGGCTGGGCAAATAAAAACAGCAAAAATCTAGAGTTTGAAACATTGGATGAACACATGGAAGCAGGTAGGCGATTGTTCACTGTTGGGGCTGTTGTTGATGGTCAACTGCTCGCTCAGGGAAAAGCTTACAACAAAAAAGACGCAAGCCAAATTGCCGCTCAGGTTGCCATTGATAAATTAGGTTTGAACAAAACCGAAAGCAGTGAAGAGCAGCCTGCATAAATAAATTCAAGATTTTTTCATTGATTCTCAAAAAAAGTTGCTTACTTAGCATTTGAATTCACAGTTTATGCACATCGCGGCAACATTGTGAATATCTTCTAAAACCGATTCGTTTCTAAGAACACCAATTTTGATAAGCTTAATAAGCTTGCCCGATTCTTTACCTATTCGTATACTCCCTGTGTTAGCTTAACTATCATTTTTGAATTGAAAAGTATCAATTTAGTAATAATATCTTTTGTGATTTTTTTGCAGATGTTTTAAGTGCTTCCATCTGTAAAATTTCGATCTCGTTCTTAAATCTGCTTGCAGATATATTTAGAAAGTGCATAAATCCATCCTCTAAGATACCTCGACATAAATCCACATGCTATGGTTGCCTTAACCACATTTAACAATTAAATTTTCTTGTATGAAGAAGTTCTACTTTCTGATTTTTATTTTTTGCATGGCCCTGGCAGATCAATCGAATGGGCAAACCGCCTCGAATACGGGCAATTGGTCAGGCGGTGGTACCTGGGCTCCTGGGGCAAGACCTTCCAATCCATGTACCAATTGCGCCATTGTCATTAAAGCTGGCAAAACTGTAACGCTAGATCAGAGCGTTGTATTAAAAGGTGCATCAACACTGACTATTCAGACTGGTGCGACGCTGAAAATTACCAGCAGCAATCAGTATCCTGCTTTTGGTAGTTTATCAGGCGGCCACAACATTTTAATGGATGCAGCAGGCAGTTCAAAGATTGTTTTAGAAGGCACAGGGAAAATTGATGCTAGTGCTACAACAGGGTCAGCAGGATTTTTGGGTGCTAACAGTGGCCCCGGAGGATATTAGGACGGCATTTTTTCTTCGAATTTCTCTTCTGCTGCGTCTGTGAATCCAACACTTAGCACGAAGGTTATAGGGAATTCCGTTCCCACGTTTTATGTTGATAATTTTCCTTTTAGTGGTCCAAATTCACAGCCGACCAAAAATTCCCTTACTGGACCTGCAAGTTTGTCTTCAACAGGTATTTTGCCTGTAACGATAACAAGTTTTGATGCTGTTTTAAATGATGATGTTGTAAATCTTTCTTGGTCTGTTGATCAGCAAGTTGACTTTGATCATTTTGAAGTTTTGCGCAGCGGTGACGGCAGCACATGGCAAACACTTGGCAATGTTTCTGCACTGCCAACCAAAGGGGTTGCTAGTTATTCATTTGTTGATGGATCGCCGGTGCATGGGCTCAATTATTATCGATTAAAAGCTGTTGATATCGATGGTAACTTTAAGCTATCAAACATCGAATTGATACGCGGATCTCTTATTAAAGGCGTCTTATTTGCAAACCCTGTCAAAAACGGCAGTTTGATTGTCAGCTTTGGTGCGGATATAAATTCAAATCTTTCATTGAGGCTCTTGAACTCAAATGGCCAAATAGTTCAAGAAAAACAGGTAAATAATCCGGCAGGCTCAACAGTTGCTTTTTCTGTAGGCACTTATGCCAAAGGAATTTATCTGCTTCACATACAAGCAGCAGACGGCTCACAGAAAATATACAAAGTAGTTGTAAGCAACTAAAAATTTATAATCGGAATTCTTTGTACAGCCCCGAAGCATTTAGCTTCGGGGCTTTTGTTTTACTAACTGCCCCATTGATTAATTCATCATTCAATTAGTCTGCTAAAAATATCTCTTTTGGTAACAGAATAATTGGTCTCCACATACTAAACCTTCATTGTTTAGAGTTATAAGTACAGTTTTAATAAATCCAATCCTTGTGCGAAAACCAGCATTTAATAATACCCTATGGGCTAAATTATGCTTCCTGTTCAGCTTATCTTTATTGATAGCTCGTTCTGCATCTGCCCAATGTGACCTCACTAACCTGCGGCATATAACTTATGATACGCTGATTATCGGTACTGCGAATGATGAGTATTCCATAAACCTTCCTCAGTTTGATCCTTCCATTGGCACTTTGGTTTCAGTTAAGCTCAACAGCACCATATCACTTAATTATGGTTTTACCTTACAAAACGTAGAAGCAGTGCAAAGGGATTTTACTGTTCAGGTTGTGAGAGATGATAATTTTACTAGCAGTGCTTTGAATGATCCTTACAGCAATGAAGTGGATACATCCATTGGTGAATTTTTGCTCAACCCCAATGATATTGTTTCAAAAAATCCATATACTGTTTTATATCGTTTTAGCCAGAATGATAGCATCACAAGCAATGTCGTCCCATTTCTAGGCAATAACAATGTTGCTTTTGATTACACCACGCTCACCTATGCAAATCTTTATGGCAGCAGTCAATATGCTTTTAATGCTAGCGCAAATGATACCATCCGTTTTTCAGTTACATATTATTATTGTGAGAATACGGTTTTGGCAAATAATCTTGTTTCTTTTTCTGCGGATAAAGAAAGCAGTGCGGCAGTTAAACTAAGCTGGTCAACAACTGGTCTTCAGCAAGGAGTCGGCTATCAGATACAAGCAGGATCTAATAATACTGAATTGTTTTCAATTGATTCGGTTGCTGGCATCAACGGCACGGATCAATATTCTTATGATTATAAAATTGCCAATAATGCCAGCGGCAAAATATATTTTCGATTGAAAATTATTAATCCATCAGGGGAAATAAAGTATTCGGAAATTAAATCAATAGACCTTACAAATAATGATGATTCCGTAAAAGCATTTATTTATCCAAACCCGGCAATTAATTATATAAATATTCAGCTCCCTAAAAACGACTGGGATGTAAAAATTTATACAACCTTAGGAATCCTTGCTCAGCAATATCATTTTAGCAATACTTCTCTAGCTCATATCAGTTTCGAAAACAAGTTGCTCCCAGGAACATATTTTATTAAGGATCAAGGAATTAAGTCTAACATAAATGAAGTGTTCAGCTTTGTAATAAAGTAAATCCCGAAAATTTTCACGTTCTATTGCAAAATCAAAAAACCCGACCTATTTTTATCTTCTCTTCATTTGGTAAGCGGCTGAAACTGTGGCGTTATGGTTTTGCCTTCATTTAAACCCTTATGCTTTGATAAAATTTGACATAGCTATTGAACAAAGCTGTATTAAATCCATTCTTCTTCAGAACTCCATTCCAATCCATTCTATGGTTGTCTCGAACCCCATTGAAATTAATAAATTATTGTTTGATGAAACAGATTTACTCTATAACGATTGCCGTAATCATTATTTTTTGTTTTAGCTATAGTCCAACTTATTCTCAAATTGTTTGGACGAATAATTCCGGTTCAACGGGCGGAGGGAATTTTACTATTACAGGAACTGGTTCCGTAAGCACGCTTAATTCTGCTTCAAATATAGCTTTCGCCAAACACGTCTCGGGATCCAGCACTTACTACACTTGTGACAACTGTATTATAAATGTTGAAATAACTGGTCAACTGATAATCGACTATCCGCTTTATGTCACCAATACAAAAATTATCGTAGGCGTGACAGGATTTAATGCCTCGAATTCAACATCGGGTCTATTGGTAGATGGTAGCGCCACAAATCCCAAGCAAGGTTTGTTTCTTGATAATGCATCTTCCATTCAGTTAGCAAGTGGTAGTAATTTCATTAAGCTTCAGAGCACACCGTTGGCCCATATATATTATAATTATTCTGATGCCGCTAACACTGTTCCAGATGCATCGGACAAAAATTTTTCCGGCACCGATAATTCTCCTCTTTGCGGCCTTTCCTCACCGGGAAGTTCCCCAGGCTACACTTGTACTAAAGGGCAAGCAAATGGCCCGGCTATACTGAGCGCATCAGGCTTTAATGTTATCGCTGCTTTGCCAGTTGTTCTGGTTGATTTTTCAGCAAACTTCAATAGCGGCAAATTCGTTGATATTGCTTGGAGCACGCAAATGGAAGTGAATCTTAGCCATTTTACTGTTGAAAGAAGCGCGGATGGTTCCAACTGGGATATTATTGGCAGTGTTCGGGCTGTTGGAAATTCTCAGATTGCAAGCTATTATACTTTTGTAGATCAGGATCCATTGGCTGGATTTAATTATTATCGATTAATAATGACAGACCTCGATAACAAATCAGGGATAACCGCTGTAAAATCAGTCCGCACTCCAATCATTAGCTTATTCAAAGTATTCCCAAACCCTACAAAAGATTATGTCGATATTACATTGAGCAAAGCAAATAGTGGTAGCATTCGCCTCATCAATCAATTTGGTCAGATGCTTCAGCAAAAGCAAATAAATGCTGGCAATGACGGAACAACAATTTCTTTTCAACTATCGGGATACGCGCCTGGCAATTATTTTGTAGAGGTTATTGGTGCAGATGGCTCACATGAAACAGGCAAGCTTGTAATTACAAGATAATAATTTGGTTAAAAATTCCCATTCATTTTCCTATCGCTGGTTTTTCCATGCACAGTTCTATAAGCACACTATTTGTGTCTTTTGGGTGAAGAAAACAAATCAGTTTATTATCTGCGCCGGACTTTGGCGTTTCGTTTAGCAGAACAAATCCTGCTGCAATCAATCTTTTCATCTCAGCTTCTATATCTGTTACATCAAAAGCAATATGATGAATGCCTTCTCCTTTTTTTTCAATGTATTTTGAAATTACGCCATCGCTATTTGTGCTTTCTAATAATTCAATTTTGGTTTCTCCCTTTTGAAAAAAAGCAGTTTTCACTTGCTCACTTTCCACAAGTTCAATTTTATAACAACTGGTGTTGAGCAATTTTTCAAACAAAGGTATTGAGGCATCAAAACTTTTTACAGCAATGCCGATATGCTCAATCTTATTCATGCAGATTGTTTTTTGTAAAAATAACATTCATTTTTTAGAAAGGCAGAAGCTGCAAGATTTAGGGTATAAGGAAATCCATGAAATTCCAGGGCTGTTTCTCTTAAGCCTTATACCTTCCAGCCTAACCCTTTCCGCCCTTCCTTTCCTCGTTCTTTTAAAGTAATTTTGTGTCTTGCAGCAATTATTCAATCATGCTTCAATTACCAATTTATCTTGATTATAATGCAACCACGCCATGTGATCCTCGCGTGCTGGAAGCGATGTTGCCATACTTTAATAAATTTTTTGGCAACGCTGCAAGCCGCAATCATTTATTCGGTTGGCAGGCAGAAGAAGGGGTGGATCATGCAAGAGAACAAGTTGCAAAATTGATTGGAGCTGAGAC
>CAIYPC010000330.1 GCA_903927975.1 uncultured Bacteroidota bacterium
AAATAGATTAACATTAGTTTTAAAAAATTATCAATTTATTTTCACATCAATAATTTATTATTACTTTTTTAAAAAAATCTGAAAGAATATTACATGAAAAAAATAATCTTACCATTTGTTGGGCTATGCATCTTAATTTATTTTGTTAGCTGTGTGAAGTCTTCTACGCCCGGCTATACTTCTTGCACGGGACCAAGTGCCGCAGATGATTCAAGCGCTCTTAAGAATTATGCCCAGCAAAATGGGTTGACAGTTGTAGCCGACACATCTTGGCTGTATTATCAAATCATTACTCAGGGAGCTGGCCTACACCCAATTGGCACTTCTAAAATAACAGTAAGTTATGTAGGTAAATTTTTGAATGGCAATTTGTTTGATTCCACAACATCGCCAGTAACATTTGAACTTGACAGTTTGATAGCAGGCTGGCAATATGGTTTGCCAAAAATTGAAGCTGGAGGCCATATTAAATTATTAGTTCCATCAGCATTGGCATTTGGTTGCGCTGGCAGTGGAAACATTCCGTCTAATGCGCCTGTTTTTTTTGATATTAATTTAATAAGCGTACAATAGCAAATGTTCAATAGCGCTGTTCACAACCATAATTCACGTTAAAAAAATCAGCGTTAGCCGATAATGTGATTCCATTCATATTAACATCATGTTTTATATTTCATCTGGCATTATTTTCGCCTTACACTTATAAAATAAAAACAAATGAAAAAAATTATTTCAGGAATTTCAATAGCCATGTTGTTATTCTGTGCGTCTTCAGTTTTTGCACAGCAAGGAAATGGCGGTGGTAGGATGATGGATCCCGCAGCAATGAAACAAAGATTGATTGACAGTGTTCAATTGACAAGCGTTCAAGCAGATTCAGTTGTTGCAATCAATCAGGAATTTAGAGGTAAGATGCGTGATATTTTTTCAGATCAGAGTCTAAGTCAGGATGACAAGAGGGCAAAAATGACGGACTTAAATGCTGTTAGGGATGATCGCATAAAAGCATTTCTTGGAGATGATTTGTTCAAAAAATATCATGACTATGAAGTAAGAAATCGCCCACAACGCATGAGAGGCGGCGGCGGTGGAAATAATAATTAACCTAAATAATTTCGGGCTAAGGGGATATATAAAGAGAAGTTATTGTCCAAAAATATTTGTACTAATGACTCTCCAATAAAAAAGCCGTTGGATGCATTGCATTCAGCGGCTTTTTCTTTAGCAATAAAATTATTAGAAGCTTATTATTTCTTTAGTTCTTTTGCCCATGTATCTTTTAAAGAAACAGTTCTGTTGAAAACCATTTTCTCTTCGCTGCTATCTTTATCCAAACAAAAATAGCCCTTGCGCAAAAATTGATATCGCTCATCAAACTTTGCATTTTTTAAAGAAGGCTCAGCATAAACAGTCGAAATAATTTGCAATGAATCCGGATTGATATATTCTTTAAAATCGCCTTCTTCATTCGAAGGATCCTGAACTTTAAACAAACGATCATACAATCTCAGCTCTGCAGTTATTGCATGTTTCACACTCACCCAATGCAATGTTCCCTGCACTTTAAGTCCTGATGTATCGGCACCGCTTTTGCTTTCAGGGAGATAAATGCATCGCACTTCTGCAATCGATCCATCAGCATTTTTAATCACTTCTTCACATTGAATAATGTAAGCGCTTTTTAATCTCACTTTTTGTCCAGGAGCCAATCTGAAAAATTTCTTTGCGGGGTTCTCCATAAAATCTTCTTTCTCTATATAAAGCTCACGACTAAAAGGAATTTCACGTGTTGTTTTTTCTTCGTCCTCAGGATTGTTTTCACTTACCACAATTTCATTTTCATCCGTATAATTTGTGATAACAACTTTCAATGGATCAAACACCACCATTTTACGATGCGCAATTTTATTGAGATGTTCACGAATGCAAAATTCAAGTAGTGACAGATCAATCAGGTTCTCTCTTTTCTGCACACCAATTTTATCAGCAAATTTACGAATGCTTTCCGGGGTATAACCGCGCCTGCGATATGCGGATATCGTTGGCATGCGGGGATCATCCCAGCTGCTCACGAATTTTTCATTCACAAGCTGAAGCAATTTACGTTTGCTCATCACCGTGAACGTCATGTTCAGCCGTGCAAATTCATATTGCTTGGAAGGAAATATTTCCAAATGCTCAATAAACCAATCGTATAGTGGGCGATGTGTGACAAATTCAAGTGTGCAAATTGAATGCGTAATGTTTTCTATTGAATCACTTTGTCCGTGCGCAAAATCATACATCGGATAAATGCACCATTTGTCACCCGTTCTGTGATGATGCGCATGTTTGATGCGATAAATAATCGGATCGCGCAATTGCATATTTGCAGCAGTCATATCCACTTTTGCCCGAAGCACCTTTTCGCCATCGGCATATTTACCTGCACGCATATCCGTAAATAATTGCAGGTTTTCTTCAATGCTTCTTTCAGCATATTTATTTCTTTTGCCGGGTTCTGTGGGCGTTCCTTTCTGGGCAGCAATTTCTTCGCTCTTGCTATCGTCCACATAAGCAAGATTCTTCTTCATAAGCGTCACGGCAAATTCATACAACTGATCAAAATAATCAGAAGCGTAAAATTCGTTCGCCCATTCAAATCCAAGCCAGCGCACGTCTTCTTTAATGCTGTCAACATATTCTGTCTCTTCGGTAACTGGGTTGGTATCATCAAACCGTAAGTTAGTTTTGCCGCCATATTTTTTTGCGAGACCAAAATTCAGGCAAATAGATTTTGCATGACCAATATGCAAATAACCATTCGGCTCCGGTGGGAAACGGGTCAGAATATTTTTATTTTTTCCCGAGCGCAGATCCTCTTCAACAATTTCTTCAATAAAATTCAGCGATTTCTCTTCTTCTTTTTTGATTTCTTCCATAACGCTGCGAATTTACAATATGTAAGGCAGTCAGCCAAAGAGAGAGATGATCAACGACAAAGAGTGAATATCAAATCATTTTTAATGATCCGACAAAATAATTTGCATTGTTTTCGTTTTCTTTCTTTTTGCCAATAACAAAAGTGGCAGCGCACATAAAAAAATTGCTCCTATCAATAAAAAAGCATCTGTAAAACTCAGCAGGTTCGATTGTCGGGTAACGATTGTACCCATTAATCCAATAGCACTTTTATGAGCTTCAAAAGGGATTTCGCCTTTGTTGATAAAATAATCTGTGTAGTTGGATAAACGTTCGTTGACCAAAGGATTTCCAACAGTAATATTTGAAATCAGATCGGTGCGGTGAGTTGCATTGCGATTGCTCAAATAAGTATTTACCAATGCAATGCCGAAAGAACCACCCAACTGTCGCATCATATTATTCAGCGCCGCGCCTTGCGGTATATCTTTAGGCTGTAAAGAAGAAACTGCCAGAGTGAGAAGAGGTACAGTAACTATTGCAAGACCAACTCCGCGCCAAATAAGTGGTATGGAAATATCTGTAGAACCCGCTTCCATATTGAGCTTTGACATTTGCCAACTGAACAGTGCGAACAGGCACATGCCAGTAACAATCATAAACACGGGAGAAATTCCGCGCTGTAATAATCTGGCAGAAATAATGAGACCGCCGATAGCAAGGCAGGCACCCGGCAACAAAAGCAGACCAGTTTGGGTCGGCGTAAAATTTAATAATCGCTGCGCAAACACAGGAGTGAGGAACACTGAAGTGAATATGCCAATGCCTGAAACAAAAGTGAGGATTGCTGAAATGCTTAAATTTTTACTTTTTAACACACGAAGGTTCACACGGGTTCTTTTGTTTTCAGTTCCCACCAAATAAATAAAAAAATCCCTACGACTGCTGTGACCGTTAGCCAAATAATATATCGAGATTCAAACCAATCTTCTGTTTCTCCTCTCTCTAAAACAGTTTGCAATGAACTGACGCCAATTGCCAATAGAAAAATTCCAAGCCAATCAATTTTTCCCGCCTGTTGTTTTATTTTGGGCTCAGGTAATAAAGCAAAACAAAGAAAAGCAACGGCTATGCCTATCGGAAGATTGATATAAAATATCCATGGCCATGAATAATGCTCGGTGATGAAGCCTCCTAAAGTTGGGCCAATTGTTGGTCCAACAAAAACCCCGACCCCAAATAAAGCGCTCGCTACATTTTGTTTTTCCTTCGGGAACAATTCAAATACGATTGCCTGCGACACGGAAAGCAATGCGCCACCGCCCATGCCTTGCAAAAAACGGAAGGCAACGAGCATCCAGATGTTCGTTGCCTGTCCGCACATAAAAGAAAAAAAAGTAAACGCGATCACCGAACCAATATAATAATTTCGTCTGCCCAATTTTAACGCCAAAAAACTGGTCATGGGAATAATAATCACATTTGCGATTGCATACGAAGTGATTACCCATGAAGTGTCTTCCACTGTTGCACCAAGGTTGCCGCTCATGTGCGATAGTGACACATTGACGATAGAAATATCAACCAGTTCCATCAACGCTGCTGAAATAACAGTGATGATCAAGATTTTCTTTCTCATTCAAATCTTATTATATACCGATTGGTATATTATTATTCAAAAAAAATCATGCTTCTACTTGTTGCCTGTGCGCATTCAAATAATTAAGCGCATCTGTTGGAGAAGAAAGATATAAACGATAGATATCTTCGGTCTGACCAACACGAATTTCATATTCGTTGTTTTCAAGACCTTCCATTAATTTCTCCGCTACCACTGATGGATGAATTCCATTATGTCCGCCAATAGGGGCAGAAAATTCGGTGTTAACCAATGGTGGCATCAATTCAAAAACTTTGACATCAGAAACTCTTTCTAATGCGATTCGCAACGCCTGCGTATAAGAATGCAATGCAGCTTTGCTTGCTGAATAGGTAGCAAGACTGCCTGGAACAAAAGCCACGACAGAAGATACATTTACTATAGCAGCATCTTTTTGAAGTTTGAGTAATGGAAGCAATTTTTCATTTAGCCTAATCACTGAAAGATAATTAGTGAGCATTTCATCTGCTGCTTTATCAAAACCATTTACATTTTCACTGGCTAGATTATAAACCAAAGCACGACCGGCATTATTAATCACGATATTCAGGTTGGGAAAATCATTGACCAATGTTTTTACTAAAGCATTTACATCTGCTTCATTGCTAACATCAGACACGATTGCTGTAACATTTTTCAGTTGCACTGCCGCTTTTTTTAAGCGTTCTTCATTTCTGCCGAGAATAATAACATGATTGCCGTTTTGAGAAAATAATTTTGCTATCTCAAAGCCGATACCT
>CAIYPC010000331.1 GCA_903927975.1 uncultured Bacteroidota bacterium
AGCGATTTTGCCAATTGCAGGCACAAAAAACAGGGTTTTCATAAAACCTGCTCCAGCCGAAGAAAGAACTTCAGGCGGAATCATCATCCCAGACACAGCTAAAGAAAAACCTCAGAGAGGTGAAGTAGTTGCTATCAGCGAAGTTGACGAAGATGGAAAAAAACCAGTCGTTAAAATCGGTGACGTAGTTCTTTATGGCAAATATGCCGGAACAGAAATAAGCTACGAAGGACAAGACTTTTTGAGCATGAGAGAATCTGACATCATCGCGAAGCTCTAATTAGCTAATTTGACAATTAGCTAATGTGCTAATGCATTAGAGGCAACTTTCTTCATTAGCATATTATCACAATATCAAATTATCACATTATTAAATTAAAAACTTTTCAAAAATAAAATATCATGGCTAAACAACTTTATTTCGATATCGAAGCCCGCAATAAAATGAAACGCGGTGTTGATATCCTTGCGAATGCTGTTAAGGTAACATTAGGGCCTAAGGGACGCAACGTAGTGCTCGAGAAGAAATTCGGAGCTCCTTCTATCACTAAAGATGGTGTTACTGTTGCAAAAGAAATTGAACTGGAAGATCCCATCGAGAACATGGGCGCACAAATGGTAAAAGAAGTTGCTTCTAAAACTGCTGACATTGCAGGTGATGGAACTACTACTGCTACTGTTCTTGCTCAATCAATCATTGCTGAAGGTTTGAAAAACGTAGCTGCTGGTGCAAATCCAATGGATCTGAAACGCGGTGTTGAAAAAGCAGTTACTGCAGTTGTTGCGAATCTTCAAAAACAATCTCAGACTATCGGAAATGATAGCAAAAAAATTCAACAAGTTGCTTCTATCTCTGCAAACAATGACGAGACTATCGGCAAATTGATTGCTGAAGCTTTTGGAAAAGTTGGCAAAGAAGGAGTTATCACTGTTGAAGAAGCAAAAGGAACTGACACAACTGTTGATGTTGTTGAAGGTATGCAGTTTGATCGTGGTTATATCTCTCCTTACTTCGTTACCAACAGCGAAAAAATGGAAGCTGAATTGCAGAACCCTTACATATTAATATATGATAAGAAAATTTCTGCGATGAAAGACATTCTTCACATATTGGAGAAGGTTGCTCAAAGCGGTCGCCCATTATTGATCATTGCTGAAGATCTGGAAGGTGAAGCATTGGCAACATTAGTTGTAAATAAATTGCGTGGTACTATCAAAGTGGCTGCTGTTAAGGCTCCTGGCTTTGGCGATCGCCGCAAAGAAATGTTGCAAGATATCGCTATCCTTACAAAAGGTATCGTTATCAGCGAAGAACAAGGTTACAAATTAGAAGCCGCTGATCTTTCTTACCTCGGCTCTGCTGCTTCTGTTACCATTGACAAAGACAACACAACTGTTGTTGGCGGCAAAGGAAAGAAAGAAGATATCACAGCTCGTGTTAGTCAGATCAAAGCGCAAATTGAAACAACAACTTCTGATTACGATAAAGAAAAATTACAAGAGCGCCTTGCTAAATTAAGCGGTGGTGTTGCTGTATTATACATCGGTGCTGCAACTGAAATTGAAATGAAAGAGAAGAAGGATCGTGTTGATGATGCATTGCATGCAACACGTGCAGCAGTTGAAGAAGGCATTGTTCCTGGTGGTGGCGTTGCTTATATCCGTGCAATCGAATCATTAGAAAAACTGAAAGGTGCTAATGAAGATGAAACAACTGGTATTGCAATCGTGAAAAGAGCTTTGGAAGAACCAATTCGCCAGATCGTTGTGAACAGCGGTATCGAAGGTTCTATCGTGGTTCAAAAAGTGAAAGAAGGAAAAGCTGACTACGGTTTCAACGCACGCACAGAAGTGTATGAAAATTTGTTGAAAGCTGGTGTTATCGATCCAACTAAAGTTACACGTATCGCTCTTGAAAATGCAGCTTCAATCGCAGGTATGTTACTCACGACTGAGTGTGTGATAGCAGACAGACCTAAGAAAGAAGAAGCAGGCGGACATGGACATCCTGGTGGCGCTCCTGGAATGGGCGGAATGGATTATTAAAAAAGAAGACTGTTTGCCGATGGCAGATGGTAGTTCTAAAAATACAAATCCCGTTGCAACAAAAGCAGCGGGATTTTTTTGTAACAACTATCACATCTATCCAAACTTCATAAAATAATTATTGCGCTTATTTCGTTTGAGGATAACTCAACGCTCTGATCATGAAAAAAACCTTTGTCTTATCTTTCATAACATCCATCATTTTCATCTGTTTTTTATATAGCTGTAAAAAATCTAACCCAACGGTTGACAATTGCACACAGATTCAAAAAGTTGAAATACGCGGCGCAAAAACCGGATATTATTTGGGCGATACGGTCACTGAATGCCGGGCCTCTCCCTGGAATTGCCTTATTTGAGTGGTTTCGTGATATTAATCCCAGCAGCATATCAGGGGATAATACTTTATTTATCTACCCCGTTTCAAAAAGCGATGAGGGCTGGTATTATGTAAGCATTAGCTATCCGGACTGTGCTTCAAAAGTTGATAGCGTTTACATTGCTGTACATAACCCACCAGCAACAGCACCGTGCAGCCCAGCTACAAACACAATAACATTTTCTTCTATACCAAGCGTAAACGTTGGCGTTACTTCGTGGGGAATGGATGTTGATTGGAACTGCAAAAACCTGAGCGCACCTTCTTTAGGGGGCTATCCTGATTTTAATATTTACTTTGAATATTATTGGAATAATAAAGAGCCTGAAGATGGCGCTTATGATATCAGCAACACAATAACTTTTGATGATGGTAATCCTTACAGTGTTTTTATTGCTTCTACTTATTCAAGTATTTATTTTCAGGCAAATCCTGGTAAAGTTTATGTATCGCATGTGAATGGAAAAATTCAAGTCACTTTTTGCAACATAACATTTTCGGGCAGCCTTGGCGGGCCAACTTATACCACATCGGCTACAGGCAATTTATCAGCACCCTAATAAAAAATATCTATTTCATAAAAAATGTTTGTTATAACTCTTAAATAAATTTCAAAAAAAAGATCATGAAGCATTTATTTATTATTCCGGTTTTATTACTATCCATTTCTTCTTATTCGCAAAGTTCAAAGTTCAATTTTAAGTTGGGCACAGAATATGAACTGCCTCGCAAAACAGAAGACCTTGCATTTATTGGAAATGAAAAAGATGGCATTGTAAACCTTTCATTAAAAAAAGAAGAGCTTATTATTGTAAGGTTCGATCCAAAAACGCTGAACAAAACGATGGAGAAAAAAATCGATTTGCCTGAAGCAACAAAAAATTTCAATAGTGAAAAAGTAATTGACTTCAATAACGGTGAATATTTTTGGCTTCACAGTGATTGGGACAAAGGAAGTGAAAGAGAATATTTGTATTACGATAAAATTGACGTGACATCAGGAAAAATATCTGAAGCTAATCACAAATTAATTGAAACATCAAAGCTGGCCGGCACTTCCTCCGCAAGAGGTTTTTATAGTTTCAAAACTGTCAACAAATATCAATATGATTATGATGCCGATCAAAAAAAATTGTTGGTGAGCTATCGTTTATACCCAGAAGAAAAAAATGACAAAAAAAATTACGACCAAATTGGATTACAAGTTTTTGATGAGCACATGAACAAATTGTGGGGTGGTGAATTTAGAATGCCATACACAGAAGCAATCATGGACAATTCTGATTTTTCAGTTGATTCAAAAGGAAATGCTTATTTGCTTGCCAAGGTTTATGATAGTGATTCAAGAAAAGAAAAAGACAAAGCCACCGGACAGCCTGCCTATCATTTTGAAGTATTCAAGTTCACAAAAGACAGTAAGAAACCCGTGATTGCAAAAATTGCAATCGATGATAATTATATCAAGGAAACTACGCTGATCGAAAACAGCGTGCATGAAATGATCATCGCCTGCACATACAGCAAAAAATCAAAGGGCAATGGTACAGACGGGATTTTTTTAGCAGATATGGATCAGGACGGGAAAATTATTAAATACAAAAATGGTTATTACGAATTCCCAAAAGCTGAATTGGAAAAATTTGCGTCTGCACGCAGCAAGCGGAAGATGGAAAAAGATGATGATTACGAGGCAACTAATTTGAAAGTAAGAAATGTTGTTATCGAGCGCGATGGCAGCATCTTTCTGGCTTGTGAAGAATATTATATCGTTAACAATAGCTACTACGATGGACGTACCTATCATTACTCGATTACTTATTATTATAATGATATGCTTGGTGCCAAGATTGCGGCCAACGGCGAATTTCAGTGGCTCAAAAAAATCCCAAAAAGGCAAAGAGGAGCAAATGGCAGAGGCACAATGAGCTTTAAACTGATCAGCGATGCTTCAGGATATTATTTCTTATATCTCGACAATTTGAAGAATCTGAAACTTGAAGAAGATGAAGTTCCAAAATATCATGTGGACGGTTTCGGCGGTCAGGTCATGATTTCAAAAATTGATAACACTGGAAATGTTAGCAAAGAATTATTGTTCGATACACGCGAAGAAGACATCAAGATTTTCCCAGCAGAGTTTTCAAGAATAAACGGCAACCAATTTATCGGACGAGCAAAACTTAAAAAAACTTTGTATCAACCATTGTTGATTACAGAAAATTAAATTGATAATAAATTATTTTGACAACGCTTCCGAATTTTAAAACTTCGGAAGCGTTTTTATTTTACATACCAGAACATTATCATCAATCCCACAACGGATTGAAATCCGTTGCTACAATATACGCCGAGCCTACGGCTCTATTCGTGATAATTCATTTAGTGCTCCCAACTACAAACTGAAAACTCGAAACTGAAAACTTTTCCTATCTTCCGCCAAAATTAACTGCATGAAAAAAATATTTTTCTTTCTGCTGATGTCAGCAGGCATTTTTTCTTTCGCCCAAAATAAAGTCACTGTAATTAAAGTAGGAAAATTAATTGATACTGAAAATGGAAAACTGCTCACCAATCAAATCATTATTATTGATAGCGATACGATACAAGCAATAGGCAACAATCTTTCCATTCCTGCCAATGCAACAATAATCGATCTTTCAAAAGCCACTGTGTTGCCCGGTTTGATTGATTGTCACACACACATCACCGGACAACCAAGTGGAGATTATTATGGAGATATATTTCGCAAATCGCCGATTGATGTTGCGATCACTGCGCACATATATGCGAAACGCACGCTGGAAGCAGGCTTCACTACTTGTAGAGATGTTGGCGCAGAAGCATTCGTTGATGTAGCGCTTCGCAATGCAATCAATAACGGTGATGTTCCAGGACCAAGATTATTGGTTGCTACATTGTTTATTGGATCAACTGGAAGTCATGGTGATCTTAATGGTTTCTCTCCTTATATCGATTGGATTCAACCAAAACAAATGAGCGGCGTTGCAAATGGTGTTGATGAATTGCGTAAGCAGGTTCGCTATAATATTAAATATGGCGCCGATGTAATTAAGTTTGGTGCGAGTGCTGGTGTGCTTACTGAAGAAGAGAGTGTTGGAGCTCCTCAGTTCACGCAAGAAGAAATGAATGCAATTGTTTCAGAAGCGAAACTTTGGGGCAGAAAAGCTTGCGCACATGCGCATGGAACGGAAGCAATCAAAATGGCTGTGAGAGCAGGCGTTGCTTCTATAGAGCATGGAAGTTTTTTGGATGATGAAGCGATCGCATTGATGAAAGAACACGGCACTTATCTTGATGCTGATATCTATAATGACGAATACATTATGTCAGAATATAAAAAATTAGGTTTCCCTGATAAAATTTTGAATAAAGAAAGATTGGTTGGGCAAACGCAGCGCGAAAGCTTCCGCAAAGCTGTGCAAGCTGGCGTGAAAATTAGTTTCGGCACAGACGCTGGCGTTTATCCTCATGGATGGAATGCAAGACAATTTAAGTACATGGTAAAATTCGGTCTCACTCCTATTAAAGCAATACAAGCTGCGACTGTCAATGCAGCAGATCTATTGGGCTGGACAAAAAAAGTTGGATCGATCACTGTAGGAAAATATGCTGATATCATTGCGGTGGAATCAAATCCGTTGGATGATGTTTCTGTTCTTGAAAATGTGAAATTCGTGATGAAAGGTGGCGTGGTTTACAAAAATGTTTTTTAAATATACTTTCATTTCGTCCGAACTATAATATCAGGATATACGTATATTTTAAGGATACATAAAATATACATTCATGAAATTGAGCATTCAAAAAACAATCTTACCATTTTTATTAATAGGTGCCGCATGGATTGTGCTTGCGTGTTCCAAAACAAATTCTAATCATAATCAAATGGCATCACAGCCGATAGATACAACAACAAACACAAGAGATACAACAACAAAAACATATCTCGCTCTTGGCGATTCATATACAATTGGACAATCAGTTCCACTAAGCGAAAATTATCCCAATCAAACTATTTCACTTTTGAATAATAAAGGCTATTCATTTTCATCTCCGCAAATAATTGCCACAAGCGGATGGACCACTGTAAATTTATTAGGCGCACTTGCTGCTAAAAAAAATCTTCTTCCTTCGTATAACATTGTTACTTTATTGATTGGCGTGAACAATCAATATCAGGGCGGATCACAATCAGATTATAAAACAGATTTCACAACATTGTTGCAGCAGTCGATTGCTTATGCAGGAAATAATCCATCACACGTAATCGTCATTTCAATTCCTGATTATTCAGGTACGCCATTCGGGAATGGAAGAAATAATCGGGCAACTATTTCAAGCGAGATTGATTCTTTCAATGCGATCAACAAAGAAATTTCCACAGACTACAAAGTGAATTATATCAACGTGACTGATGAAAGTCGCAAAGCATTTACTGATAATAGTCTGCTTGCATCCGATGGTCTTCATTATTCAGAGAAAGAATATGCGATTTGGGCAGGATTGCTGGCTGCGCAAATTGAAAAAATTTTGCAGTAAGATTTATTGCACGCAGTAGCCAGAGGCCGCAGAGAAGAATTAGAAATGAAGAAATTGTAAGTTCTTATAATCCTAGTTATCCAAATCAGCGTTTAGGGTTTTGCATACTGTATTTCCTCCGCGCACTCAGCGCCTCTGCGTGAAACCTTCCAAAAATTAACTACATTCATTTCTCAAACCCAAAACTATCATGTATATGAAGCAACTATTCGTAGTATGTTTTTTTATTGCTACAACGCTTTCTTCCTTCAGTCAAAAAAATAATTCAATCACATTTGAACGCTATGTACAAAATGCATTGCAAGCGTGGAAAACGCCAGGCTTATCTGTCGTTGTTGTGAAAGATGGAAAAGTGGTTTATAAAAATGGGTTTGGCGTTACAGAGTTAGGGAAACAAAATCCATTCACAACATCAACTCTTTCGATATGCGCATCAACCACAAAAGCAATGACGGCAGTTTGCATGGGCATGCTGGTTGACGAAGGAAAAATAAAATGGGATGATAAAGTGAGCGATGTATATCCAGCACTAAAACTAAGCGATGACTATGCATCATCACAACTTACCATCAGAGATTTGCTCACTCACAATGCTGGTCTCGGAAACGCTGATTGGTTCTGGGTTTTAGGCATGAACGTGGATACGATTATAAATCGCATGCGATTATTGCAGCCCGCTTATTCATTCCGTTCTTCTTTCATATATCAAAATCTGATGTACATGATTGCAGGCGAAGTGATCCATAAAATTTCAGGAAAAACTTATGATGATTTTATCAAAGAAAGATTGTTTGCGCCACTTGGCATGACGCACACTTATGCGAATTATTCTTTATCGGCAAATGAACCAAGCCACATCACCCCGCATTTTATGTATGATGATAGCGTGGTAAAGCCAATACGATTTATAGAGGCGAAAGGTATTGACGCAGCAGGGGGCGTTTGGTCTTGCGCTGATGATATCAGCAAATGGGTGATGTTCATGCTTGATAGCGCAACTGTGAATGGAAAAAAATTATTGAAAACAGAAACATATAATGAACTCTTCAAGCCACAAGTGATGGTGACAGAAGATCAATTTTATCCTACACAACAGATCACGAAGCCACATTGGAAAACTTATGGACTTGGATGGTTCCAGGAAGATTATCGTGGCAGCATGTTGCAATTTCATACTGGCAGTTTGGATGGAGCTGTTGCCATTACAGGATTAATACCTGATCAACATTTTGGCGTATATATTTTTGGTAATCGTGATCATACTGAATTGAGACATGCATTGATGTATAAAGCAATCGACTTTTGGTGTTTCAATGATAACAGCCGTGACTGGAGCATGGAGTTTTTTGCTTTGTATAAAAAAATAAAAGAAGACGCGAAGAAAAAAGAAACAGAAAAAGAAGCAAAGCGTGTTTTGAATACAATACCACCAGTTGAAATGTCTGGCTATGAAGGGAAATATAAAAACGAAACATTTGGCAATGCAGAAATTGTTTTTCACAACGATTCTCTTTGGTTGAAATATCCCAACAATCTCACGCTTCATTTAACACATTGGAACAACAACACCTTTGTTGGAAAATATACTTACGAATGGTACGACAAATCATTTATTCAATTCTCTTTGGATGAATCGGGCAAAGTTTCGCAATTTGAAATGGATGGATTGGTTTATAAGAAAGAATAATTATGAATTAATAATTAGTAATTGATAATTAATAATGAGG
>CAIYPC010000332.1 GCA_903927975.1 uncultured Bacteroidota bacterium
CGTTGGCGCAGCAGTAGTTATTTTTGGCGCATGGCAAAAGATCACGCACCAGAAATTGGCTGACTTCTTCCTTACTGCAGGACTTTTAACAGAAGCCCTGATATTTATGGTGTATGCATTTTTGCCGCCTCCGGGATCTGAAATGCACGCTCTTGCAGAAGCACTCCCTAAATTAGCGGCAGGTTCTTCTGGCAACCCAGCTTTAGATAAATTTGATAAAATGCTTCAGGAAGCTGAAATCACTCCGGCTAACCTTGGCCG
Source organism: uncultured Bacteroidota bacterium (assembly GCA_903927975.1). Classification (GTDB taxonomy): domain Bacteria; phylum Bacteroidota; class Bacteroidia; order Chitinophagales; family Chitinophagaceae; genus Puia. Next base: position 262 of record CAIYPC010000332.1, read on the forward strand.
TTTGAGCGAAGGCTTTAAAAAATTCGGTACTACTGTTGATAAGATCAGCGATGTATCTGGTGCTTTAGCAGCGACTACAGATTATACCAACAAAACAAAAGATGCAGTAACAGCTTTGGGTAACATGACAACTGCTTACCAAAATGCTACTACCACTATTGGATATTTTAATAATGCAGCAGATAGCACAAAACAATTTCATACGCAGGTTCAGACTTTGACTAAAAACCTAGGTTCGTTGAATGCGATTTATGAAATTGAGTTGCAGGATACAAATAACCATTTGAAAGCAATGAATGCATTCTATGGCAATTTGGTTCAGGCATCTGAAACTATGCAAGGCAGTGTTGGTGATGCTAAGAAAACGCAGGAACAAATTGCGTTGTTGGCTAAGAACCTCGGCAATTTGAACCAGGTTTATGGCAATATGCTCACTGCAATGCAAGGCAGACAATAATTTGCAACCAGCCGTTGCACTTATGAAAAACACCCATTAATAAAATTAATAAATTACTGATCCATGGGATTACCTAAAGAACCCCGGCAAAAGATGATAAACATGATGTATTTGGTGCTTACAGCTATGCTGGCACTGAATGTATCTGCCGAGATATTAAATGCATTTAAAGTTGTAAACAATAGCATCAAGAATTCAAATGATGGATTGTCAACTCAGAATAAAGCCATAATGGATGACATTGCTGCAAAAGCTGCAGCCAATGAAACCAGAGAAAAAGCTGCTATATGGAAGCCTGTTGCAGAGAAAGTATCTGGCTATTCTAAATCAACTTTCGATTATATCGAAACGTTGAAACAGGATCTTATACATAACGCACATTTCAATCCTTCAGATTCAACTTATAAAATTGATGATCTTGATGCTGCTATCAGATTAATGGGCAATGAAGGCAAAGGCGAAGAGCTTCACCAAAAGTTGATTGAATTTAAGAAGAATCTGCTTGAAGTCGATCCAGCTATCGGAAAGGAGTTTGCAACCAAACTTCCTTTGAATTTGGATCCTCCTCCTTCTGAATCAGGAAATTCAAAATTAAGCTGGACAGATGCATATTTTCACATGACTCCAGCTATTGCTGCATTGACTATTCTGGGCAAATTTCAGAATGATGTGAAGAATTCCGAGAATGATGTTGTTACTTATTGCGCAGATCAGATTGGTGCTGTAAAAGTGAGGTATGATAAAACGGGTGTTATTTCAGGTGCCAATTCTACGTATTTAATGCCAGGCGAAAAACTGTCAGTATATGCTGGTGTAGGTGCTTTTAGTTCTGCTGCTCAGCCGATAATTACGATTGGAGGTAGACCCGTAAGTGTTGATGCTGATGGTAAAGCTTCCTCTGATATATCAGTTAGTGGTAGCGGCAAACAATCCGTGAAGATTAACGTACAGTATAAAGATCAGGATGGCAAGCCGATAAACGTCACAAAAGATATCGAATACACAGTTGGTGCGCCTTCTGGTGTTGCAGTATCTGCAGATAAAATGAACGTGCTTTATGTTATGGGCAGTCAACCTAACCCAATCACCATTTCTGGTGGTTCAGGAAGTGAAAAAATTATTGCATCCATGACTGGTGGCGAAATCAAACGTGTTTCAGGTTCTTCTTTTGAAGCATTTCCCAAAGTGGTTGGTGAACAAACAATCAATGTTTCAATTGATGGCAAAGTAACAGCGAAAAAATTTCGTGTAAAGCTGTTACCTGATCCCGCTGCATTTGTCGGCACTAAAAGCGGCGGCAATATGCCTTCTGCAGATTTTAAAGTGATGGGTGGCTTGATAACAAAATTGGTAAATTGTGAGTTTGAGGCCCCATTCAAAGTAATAAGCTATAGAGTTGGTGCCATAGGCGGCGGAATTTCTCAATATGCTCAAGCAGTAAATGACGGAAACCGTTGGGGACCGGCTGCCGAAGCGCTGATTAAAAGAGCAACTCCAGGAACAAATGTATTTTTTGATGAAATAAGGGTTGTTGGTCCCGATGGGAAAACCAGGGAAATTCAGCCGATATTTTTCAGCCTGAAATAATAATTTTTTAAATTTCTCTCAATGAAAAACTGTATTGTAAAATTTAGCTTGCTGGCAATTTTGCTTGCTTTAACAGTCGGAGCTGTGAATGCACAGACAACCCAACGAAAAAGCTCGAAAAGGACTACTACAAAAGGAAAGAAAAGTTCTTCCAATAAAAGCTCAGCTAACACGAAAGCTGTTGCCCCAGCTAAAGACACTACGAAGCCGGCTGCTGTGGTAGAAGCAGATATCAAGCTCGATACGCCTCGTAAATCGTTGAGAAACGATGCGGCTGTTGAGCGCCTGCTTATTAAAGACAGAACGCCATTAGCGTATGAGCATATACGTGAGGACGATGCAGTGTATCGCCAACGTGTTTGGAGAGAAATTGATATTCACGAAAAAATGAATCTACCATTTGCTTATGCAGCTACAGAAGATAACGGTAACCAGCGCTTCATAAATATTCTTTTAAATGCTATTAAAAGCGGGGAGGTTACGGCATTCGATCCGAATGATGACAGGTTTACCACTCCTATGACTTTCAGGCAGATTGCAGAGTTGCTTGTCGGGAAACCATCAAGTAAACAAATCCCTGATTATGTACAGGATCCCGACGGTTCTAAAGGTATTATGAAGGATACTATTGTTACACCAGAATTTAACCCTGAATCTGTTGAGAGATATTGGCTGAAAGAAGAATGGGTTTTTGATAAAGAATCATCAAGACTCTATGCAAGAATTCTAGGCATCGCTCCTCTAAAAACGATAACTGAACCAGATGGGACTTTTCGTGCAGTAACACCAGTATTTTGGGTTTATTATCCGGACCTCAGACCAATGCTTGCAAAGTATGAATCGTATAATGGCAAAAACTATGGCGCAAGAATGAGCTGGGAAGAATTGTTTGAAAGCCGCATGTTTGCAAGCCGTGTTATAAAATCTTCTCTTGATAATCCAGGTGATAAATACATTCAGGATTATATTAAAGATCCGATTTTACAATTGCTTGAAGGCGATCACGTGAAAGAAAAAATATTCAACTACGAGCAGGACTTGTGGTCTTATTAAAATAGAAAAATAATTTTAGGAGCTGCTGTAATTTTACAGCAGCTTTTTTATTTGTAATTAGGAAATTCACTGATTCGATGTTTCTTTCAAACATTCAATAATCAACACTCAATGCTCAACAATCAAGTGAAATACACTTGTGAGATATAATTCTCCGATATTAATAATTGTTCGCTTGAAAATTGTTTATTGAAAATAGAGTGTTAGATGTTTTATCGAATGACACGGTTTGTGTCCTCTTGCTCCTTGTTTCTTTTTCTTCTATTCATTACCGCTAAAGAACATTTGCAAAATGTAGCTTTCCAATATCAACAAACTGTATCCACTTGAAAGTTGCTTATTGAATGTTGAGTGTTGAATGTCTCAAAGAATGCCACCACTTGTGCCTTACCCCTTGGTTCTTCTCTACCCACTTAGCATTATAAAAAAAATGCGTGATAATACGCGATGTGAATAATCTTCAAAATATAAATAATCAACTCTTGTTAAATAGAATTGTTTCATTATTTTTACAACGGTTTTTCATAGGATATTGGATTTTAAAAACGGGGCTGGATTTTTATCCTGGCCCTTTTTCTTTTTAAAATCCTCTCGAATTAATTTTTGTAAACGATTCCATCTTTCATCACAAACTGCACTTTGCTCATTGACTGAATGTCTTTTGTGGGATCACCATCAACGGCAATAATATCTGCAAATTTCCCTTTTTCAATACTGCCTGTTTTATCGCTAATGCCAATCAGCTCAGAAGCATTGACTGTAGCGGCTTTAATAGCTTCTAATATCGGCATGCCAGCTTCGGTCATGTAAATAAATTCCATCCAATTTTTGCCGTGCGCATACACACCAGCATCCGTTCCAAACGCAATCTTCACACCGGCTTTATATGCTTTCGCAAATGTTGCTTGTATTTTTGGGCCAATTGCCAAAGCTTTTTCAGTGATAATCGCAGGGAAATAGCCCGGCTTTTTTGCAGAATCAGCGGCAGATTTTCCGGCAATAATAGTGGGCACATACCATGTTCCATATTTCTTACAGAGTTCAATTGCTTCATCATCCATCATGGTGCCATGCTCAATGGAAGTCACTCCAGCACGAATAGCCCGCTTGATTGCCTCTGCCCCATGCGCATGTGCCGCAACGGGCATCCCATAATCTTTTGCTGTTTCTACAATAGCACGCATTTCTTCCTCTGAAAATTGCGGTCCGCTTCCATCTTTCTCAAGGCTAAGCACACCGCCCGAAGCAGTTATCTTTATTAAGTCTGATCCTTCTTTATACCTTTCACGAACTGCTTTCCTACATTCATCAACCCCGTTTGCAACGCCTTCAATCGGTCCGGGATCGCCCATCAATTCTTTTTTGTAACCATTCGTAGGGTCTGCATGACCGCCTGTAGAGGCAATTGTTTTTCCCGCAGTATAAACTCTTGGTCCAATGACAAGCCCTTTCTTGATTGCATTTCGTAACGCAATATTTACACCGCTGCCACCAACATCCCGCACTGTTGTGAAACCCGCAAGCAAAGTAGTTTTGGCATAAATTGTAGATTGAAATGCGATATCAGCAGGGTTTAATGTGAACCTTTGCAATTGTGCAGCAGGGCTGCTTTCTGATTCCAGATGTACGTGACAGTCTATTAATCCAGGCATCACTGTTTTGTTTTTTAAATCGATTACTTTATCATTTGAAGATGCCGTGATATAACCTTTTTGAAGATCGGTAATTTTATTTCCTTCAACAACGATTGACATCTCGCTTAATACCTGCAACGATTTTACATCAATCAATTTGCCGCAATAGATAATTGTTTTTTGTGCGATTGCCCATTGTGAAATAAAAATAATGAGCAGTAAGAAAAACTTTCTCATTCCTGTAAATTTTGGTTGAATGATGAAATTAAAGAAGATCGATCGCAAAAAAAATTTCAGCGTTATTTTTTTCTTGCGATTGGGCAATAGTGAATTGTGAGTGGTAAGTAGTAAGTCGTAAGCAAATGGTTGTAATTAATCCTTCTCTTTCACTATTCACCATTGACTATTCACTACTCACTATTCACAACTCACTGCTATTAACAAAAGCTTGGCGAAAGCGAATTAAATTATTCTGATAGAATTCAATCCAAATATGCATGAGCAAAAAATAAGAACGCTCATAAATTTCTAATCATAAAATCAAAAGTTATGAAACGTTTATTACCCTTGTTATTAGTTGTTGTTGGAAGCATGTTTGCTTCTTCAGCTTATTCGCAAATCAGGATCAATGCACATATTAGATTGCCTTTGCCTCCTTTGCCACCAATCCCTCACGTGCATGTATATGCGCCAGCACCACAAGTTGTTTATCAAGATAGCTATGCTCCCGCAGTTCCTTACTATAATGGATATGGCAACGAAAGAGTAGTGGTTACTGAACCTGCCTACGGTTACAATCATTATTATTCGAATAGGGATTACCGTTATAATCGTTATGATGAAAGATACAACGGAGGTCGTGATGATTATAGGCGTCATGATAATTACAGAGGACGTGATGAACATGGAAGAGGTGGACGCAGAAATTGGTAAAATAAAA
>CAIYPC010000333.1 GCA_903927975.1 uncultured Bacteroidota bacterium
AGTCTTTAGCTTCTTTCAAGCCAAGGCCAGTAAGGTCTTTCACGATTTTTACCACGTTCAATTTGTTAGCTCCGGCTGCCTTCAAAATGACATTGTATGCAGTTTTTTCTTATGCAGCTGCGGGTGCACCAGCAGCAGGACCTGCAGCAACAGCGACAGCAGCGGCTGCTGGTTCAATACCGTATTCTTCTTTAATGATTTTTGCTAATTCGTTTACTTCTTTAACAGTTAATCCTACTAACTGTTCTGCAACTGCTTTTAAGTCTGCCATGTGTTTAAATTTTTCCCGCCTTCATAGTTGTTTAAGAACTCCGGCGGATGGTTTTAAAAAAATTTGCCTTTGTTTGCCCTCAGGCCTGGACCATTTTCAATGTGAAAATCTGAAAATTACGCAATGTGAAAATGAGGCATTGAGTAATTGAGTTATTTTTATATTAAGCAATTAATTTGCCGCAGCTCTATCTTCCAGTGCTTTCACCAATCCTGCTAATTTGCCACCTGCATTCAGGCCGCTGATAACATTCTTCATTGGTGATTGCAACAAGCCGATAACTTCACCGATAAGATCATGTTTGCTTTTCAGCGTAGTCAATGCTTTCAACTGATCATTGCCAGCGAATACATCGCCATCAATAAAGGCAGCTTTCAATACAGGCTTTTCAGTGTTCGCATCTTTACGGAAAGACGTGATGATAAGAGCTGGTTCTTTTGCATTTTCAGAAAACAGCAAAGCTGTTACGCCATGCAATGAATCAAACACTTCACTAAATCTTTTTTCACCAATGCTTTCGAGTGCTTTTTTGATCAGTGTGTTCTTGGCAACTTTCATTTCAACATTTTTGTCGAAACAAATGCGGCGCAATTTGCCAACCTGCTCAACACTTAAAGATTCTGTATTGGCAATATAGAAATTATTGTACTGAGAGAACTTGCCTTTCAGTACTTCAATTGCTTCGTTTTTTTGGTCTTTAGTCATTTTATTAAATTTTGACTTTTCGATTAATTTTTACTTACAAATCTCAACAAAGAGATTTAATTCAGTTCTTAGTGAACAAATCCTTTTGTATCAATTGCAATGCTCGGACTCATTGAGCTCGCCATAAAAACACTTTTTAAATAAGTGCCTTTTGCCGTAGCTGGTTTTGCTTTGATGATTGCATTTATCAACTCCATGCTATTGTCTTTGATCTTTTCAGGAGTAAAGCTCACACGACCAATTGAAGCATGGATAATTCCTGCTTTATCAACCTTGAAAGCAATCTTTCCGCCTTTCACTTCATTAACAGCAGCAGCAACGTCATTGGTCACTGTACCTGTTTTTGGGTTCGGCATTAAGTTGCGTGGTCCAAGTATTTTACCAAGCTTACCAATCTTTGGCATCACTGAAGGTGTTGCTACAATAACATCAACATCAACCCAGCCGCCTTCAATTTTTTGGATGAACTCATCAAGACCAACAAAATCTGCACCCGCAGCTCTTGCATCAGCTTCTTTATCTGGTGTGCAAAGCACAAGAACTTTTTTTGTTTTACCAGTTCCATGAGGAAGGCTAACCGTTCCGCGAATGGACTGATCTGCTTTTTTAGGATCAACGCCCAAGCGAAGATGCAAATCAACAGATGCATCGAACTTTGTTGCGTTGAGCTGCTTCACCAATGTAGAAGCATCATTTAGTGAATACACTTTGTTTTTATCGACTTTAGCCGCAGCTAATTTTCTTTTTTTAGTAATTGCCATTTTCGTAATTTTTTTTAGTTGAAAAATCAGTTAGCCCATGGAGCTGCGCCATCAACAGTTATACCCATGCTGCGTGCAGTGCCTGCAACCATGCGCATCGCGCTTTCTACAGTAAAGCAATTGAGGTCAGGCATTTTATCCTTCGCGATTGCTTCCACCTGCGCCCAGGTAACTTTTCCAACTTTGTTACGATTTGGCTCTTTAGAACCACTTTGAATTTTGGTAGCCTCCATTAACTGAATAGCTGCCGGAGGAGTTTTAATGATAAAATCAAAAGATTTATCATTGTAAACAGTAATAAGAACGGGAAGAACCTTTCCTATTTTATCCTGCGTTCTAGCATTGAACTGCTTGCAGAATTCCATGATATTAACCCCTTTGGAACCGAGCGCCGGTCCAATGGGAGGTGCGGGATTGGCTTGACCGCCTTTCACCTGCAACTTAACATAACCTGTAATTACTTTTGCCATGTTATTTCAATTTTTTGGTTTTAGCGTTCCGCTCGAAGGCGAAACTCCCAAATTAATAATCAAAAGAGCTTTTGGGGCTGCAAAAGTATAACAAAAATATTTGCTTACAAATATTTTTTAAATGTTTTTATAAGTTGCTTTCCAATTACCCAATACTGCTAGTTTGGATGTATTTATATCTATTATGTTTTTTGTTTGTCTCATTTCTCACATTCGTTCATGTAATCATTCAATCACAAATCGTCCTATTTCGAAATTGCAAAGCACGAAAACTACTTTCATAAACTTCATCTTCAAAAAAAATATTGCAATTAAAATAAAAATTTTGTTGCTTTTTTTTCTATATGAATTTTTCTATCTAACTTTTCCGATAATCTCCATTAATTCTTAATAACAACTAAAAAACTCAACATCAAACTATGGCAAAGTCAAAGAAAAAAGCAGCAAAGAAAAAGGCAGTAAAGAAAGCCGTTAAAAAAGTTGCAAAAAAGGCTCCTGCTAAAAAAGCCGCGAAGAAAGCTGCAAAAAT
>CAIYPC010000334.1 GCA_903927975.1 uncultured Bacteroidota bacterium
TTCCATAATTGATTGACAATTGCGGATTGTGATCAACATTCACTTTGCCTACATTTATTTTGCCATCGTAATCTTTTGACAGCTCTTCAATAACTGGTCCGATTGCACGGCAAGGTCCACACCATTCTGCCCAAAAGTCAACCACTGTTAATTTATCAGAGGCAATTACTTTTTCCTGAAAGTTCGTATCTGTTAGTTCTACAGCCATAATAAGTGTTTTAAAATTTTATGTAAAGTTGAATAATTTATTTTGATTCTTTAGTCGCTCAAATGACACATTTCTTCACACATGGTGGACAATTGGCAAAAATACTTCCAAAAGCTTTCATCTGATGTTATGACATCAAATTAATATCAAGCTGTCACAACCTGCACGTCCATCTCCGGCGAACTGTTCAAAAAGGCAGCCATTTCGTCATTCATCTGAAAACCATTCTCTAAGCTATACATGCTGATCTTAAAATTATTTTTTGGTTCGCTAATATTGAATTTGAGCGATGACTTGCCAGGGAAACTTTTAACATTCTTTTCTATAAACTTGACTTTCTCTTCGTCCAAAAAGCGGGCTTCTATATCTATAACAACTTGTTTTGTCAGTAACGGCTTTATGCTTTCCAACAGCATTATCTTCTCAGCCTTGAATTCAAATTCTGATTTATTAAAGCGCTGGCGGAAAAACCCTGTAATAAAAAGGTTCATCCCCTTTTCCAGATAGTTGGAATATTTTGCATAATCCTCGCTCCATAATACAAACTCGCATTTGCCCGAATAATCTTCAATAAAAAAAGAGCCAAACTGTTTTCCTGTTTTTGTAACACGATGTTGCGCATCCGTGAGCAAGCCCGCCAAACGATACACTTTATTTGGTTGAGCCTGCAAAGCAACGGTTTCTTTTATTTCATTGAAATCGCTGATTTTGGTGATGCCATAATGATTGATCTCAAATTTAAAATTGTCCAACGGATGCCCGCTCATGAACATGCCTGTGATTTCCTTTTCATGATCCAGCAATTCAGTTAAAGCCCAAGGCTCACAATTTGGGATTTTTGGAGTGGCAATATCAGGCATCGTCAATTCACCGAACAAACTATTTGTGTTTTGGTTTGAATTGGTTTGATAAACATTTCCGAAGCGGATAATTTTTTCAAGCCCTGTTGATGTGTCGCCTTGAGGGATATAAAAATATTGAGCACGGTGCATTTCTTTGAAGCAATCGAACGCACCGGCATAAGCAAGATTCTCTAAAGTCTTTTTGTTGACAGCACGCTGATTAACGCGTTTGATCAAATCAAAAATAGTCGTGAAGTTTCCGTTCTTTTTTCTTTCAGCGATGATACTTTCAACTGCAGCTTCGCCCACACCTTTCAATCCTCCAAGACCAACACGTATCTCACGGTTATGGTTAGCCGCAAATCCTTTTTTGGATTCATTAATATCAGGACCAAGCACTTTTAATCCCATGCGCTTACACTCTTCCATGAAGAAGGTAATTTTTTCAATGCTGCCCGAATGGTTCAGCACAGCCGCCATATATTCTCCCGGATAATGCGATTTTAAATATGCTGTTTGATAAGCCACATAAGCATAGCAAGTGGAATGCGATTTGTTGAATGCATATTGTGCAAACGCCTCCCAATCGGTCCAAATTTTTTCGAGTGTTTCAGCCTGATGATTTTTTGCAGTAGCTCCTTTAATAAAACTGCTCTTCATCTTATCGAGCGTTTTGCGATCTTTCTTTCCCATCGCTTTGCGAAGCACATCCGCTTCGCCCTTTGTGAAGCCCGCAATTTTTTGCGCAAGCAACATCACCTGCTCCTGATAAACAGTAATGCCATAGGTGTCTTTCAGATATTCTTCCATAGCCTCGAGATCATACGCAATCTTTTCGCGACCATGTTTGCGATCAATATAATTTGGAATGTAAGCCATCGGACCCGGACGATACAAAGCGTTCATCGCAATCAGATCATTAAATTGATCGGGTTTCAGATCACGCAAATATTTTTGCATGCCCGGACTTTCAAACTGGAAGGTGCCAATCGTTTCAGCACGCTGATATAATTCAAAAGTTTTTTTATCGTCAAGCGGGATTGTATCGATATCAATTTCAACTCCATGATTTTCTTTAATCAGTTCAAGCGCAGTTTTTAAAATATTCAACGTGCGCAATCCGAGAAAATCCATTTTAATAACACCAGCATCTTCAATAATGCTTCCTTCAATTTGTGTCACCAATAAATCAGAATCTTTTGCAACACAAACAGGAATGATGTTATATAAATTTTCTGGTGCAATGATAATTCCTGCTGCGTGCAAACCTGTGTTGCGCACAGATCCTTCCAATCTTTCTGCCTCATGAAGAACCTGACTGCGAAGATCATTGCCATTATATATCTCGCGTATTTTTTTCAGGTTTTCAAGATCATCAGCAAAGCCCATTTCATCAGCTTTGTTTGCTGGCGCATGCAATACTTTCTTCAAAACAGTCCCCGGTCTGTCAGGAACTAATTTTGCCAAAGCATTTGATTCTGACAGAGGAAGATCCATCACACGTGCAACATCTTTAATGCTCATTTTCGCAGCCATCGTTCCATAAGTGATGATCTGCGCTACCTGATTTCTCCCATATTTTTTTACTACATAATCAATCACTTTCTGTCTTCCTTCATCATCAAAATCCGTATCAATATCGGGCATTGATTTTCTATCGGGATTTAAAAATCTTTCAAATAGCAAATTGTATTTCATCGGATCGATATTGGTGATGCCGATGCAATATGCCACCACACTTCCTGCGGCGGATCCACGTCCCGGTCCCACAAACACACCCATTTCACGACCCGCTTTTATGAAATCACTTACTATTAAAAAGTATCCTGCAAAACCCATCGTCTTCACTGTAAACAATTCAAAGTCGATGCGCTCTTGCAATTCGGTATTGATTTCATTATACCTTTTTTTCGCGCCTTCCATCGTGATGTGTTTCAAATATTCCCATTGGTTCAGGTTATCATCTTTATGAACCTGAAATGACGGCGGAACAGGAAATGCGGGAAGAAGAATATCTTTCTTGAGATTTAATACATCCACTTTATCAGCAACCAAATTTGTATTGTCGATCGCTTGCGGAACATCTTTAAAAAGCTCCGTCATTTCTTCCGTCGACTTAAAATAAAACTGATCGTTCGGAAATTTAAAACGTCCTTTTTTTGAAACATTATCATCCGTCACAAAATCATAAAGTCCCGGCGTGCTTTGTTTTTCTCCAGTGTTGATGCAAAGCAAAATATCATGCGCATTCGAATCCTCACGTTCTGTATAATGACTGTCGTTCGTCGCAATCACCGGCACATTATATTTCTTCGAAAATTTTAAAAGCGTTTCATTTATTTTTTCCTGCTCTTTAATATTGTGCCGCTGCAGTTCGATAATATAATCATCACCAAAAACATCGAGCCACCACTTAAATTCTTTTTCAGCCGCTTCCTCCCCATCATGCAAAATGGTTTGCGGAACATGCGCACCAATGCAACAAGTAGTAGCGATCAACCCTTCGTGATATTGCAAAATCAATTCTTTATCAATGCGCGGATATTTGCTATACATTCCCTCGAGATACCCAAGTGAGGTTAGCTTGATCAGATTTTGATAACCAACTTTATTTTTTGCAAGCAGCACTTGATGATAGCGTTCATCTTTAACTTCTTTCGTGAAAATTTTTCGTGTCCTATCAGCCACTACATAAAATTCACAGCCAACAATTGGTTTCACTTTCAATGAGCCATCTTCATTTTTATGTTTATGCGCTTCTGCCACAAATTCAAATGCGCCAAACATATTGCCGTGATCAGTGATAGCAATCGCCGGCATCTTATCAGCGATCGCTTTTTTGTATAAGCTTTGAATAGACGCGGCTCCATCAAGCAGCGAAAATTGCGTATGAACGTGTAAGTGAGAAAATTTCGACATAAAAGAGTTTCCTTTTTAGTTTCCAGTTTCAGGTTTTCAATCTCGAGTTTCGGGTTTCTAGTTTCCAGTTCTCACAAACAATAACTGTTTGTGATTTTTAGTTTTTTTGGGTACCAGAGTTTTGTAATCCTATTTAGCATTCTTGCTTCGCACCCTTGTACCATTAGTTCTATATTCAGCTTTAGTTTCAGAAACAGTTAATCGTTGCAATTCAAAGTTGATTTTATTTTCTTAACAACTCCTAGCAGAGGTGACACCTTTCAAACGCTGTAACTTATGTCAACATTTAAAAGGTGTCACCTCTCGGCAACAAAAGTTTGAATGATCAAAAAAACCTTAAAGGTTTAATTGTGCTTTCGATATTGATTCGATATCCATAAAATCCGCCGCGGCGGATTATCGATCTCTCCGAATGAAAATCTTGACTGAGCAATTTTAAATCTCGAAACCAAAAAGAACTACAAACCACAAACAACAAACTATAAACCAAAAACCGACCTGCAATTAACAAACAAAGAAGAATAGTAATCGTTCAGTTATTATAACATTCTTTCCACAATAAAATTTACAGGGATTTGTTTATATTTGCGGGCTGCAATCCCAATATCTTAACAGATTAAGAATGAAAAATTTTTTCTTCCTTATTGCTATCACCTTTTTTGTCGCAAGCTGTAGTTCGCTAAAGCCAGCAAGTTCAGGCAATACAACAACCAACAATCAAAAACAATCTTCTTCTTTACAATTCATAGAAAACGTTTCTATTAAGCCCAACGGCAATCAAAGCTCAGATGTTGTTACCACTAAAAAAAACAATGTCGAGTATAAACATCCCACTAAAATTGCTTATGGATCAGGATTAGAAAGTTATTCTGCGTTACAATTCAAATATGCCATTCTTGAAAATGCCACAGTGGAAGAAATGCGGAATGAAAGGCTTCTTGAATTTATGGAAGAATGGTATGGAACAAAATATCATTTTGGCGGCGATGCAAAGGACGGGATTGATTGCTCCGCGTTTGTATCCACATTAATGTCCGTTGTCTATGGTGTTTCAGATTTGCCACGCATGTCGAAAGATCAGTTCATTGCAACTTCACGTGTTTCAAAAAATAATCTCCGCGAAGGCGACCTTGTTTTTTTTCATACTTATGGAAAGAAAAGAAAAGCAGTCACACATGTTGGTGTTTATCTCCGCAATAATAAATTCATCCATGCCTCTATTTCAGGAGTAATGATCAGCGATATGAGCGATGGATATTATTCTGCTCACTATATTGGCGCCGGAAGAGCGGCGGATGTGAATGGCAAGGATGCTGCGGCGAATTAAAGAATTGCGAATTGCGGATTTTAAATTTCGGATTGCTGATAATACTGTTCCCTTTCTTAATAACAAACTTTCTCTTACTTCAAATTGAACAATACGTTTTATGTCGCGCTCGTGATTTGAAGAAATGCAAATCTCAAATCTTAAGTCGTAAATCTCGAGATCCAAATTCGAAATCTTTCTCTTTTGCTTTATATTGCCTGTTATTAAATTCTTCAAATGAAATATGTTCTCCGTCTTACACTTATTTTAGCGATGTTCATTACCGTTAGTTGCAGCAATCATGTCAATAATAATATTACAGAAAAGCCTGTACTTACTATTCCTGTCACTCACGGTTCATCAACTCCATTATCTGCCGAAGAAAGCATGAAGCTGATGCACCTTCCGGAAGGTTATCGTGTTGAATTGGTGGCGTCAGAACCGATGGTGCAGGAGCCTGTCGCCATTGCGTGGGATGGGAACGGAAGACTTTATGTTGCAGAGATGCGCACTTATATGCAGGACATTAATGGCATCAATGAAAATCTTCCTATCAGCAGAATTGTGCGATTGGAAGATACCGATGGCGATGGCAAAATGGATAAGCGTACTATTTTTATTGACAGCCTTATATTACCTCGCCTCATACTTCCACTTGATGATCGGTTAATCGTGGAAGAAACATATTCCAATAATTTATACTCATATCGTGATACAAATAATGACGGCGTAGCAGACGAAAAAATTCAGGTGATACATAACGACGCTATTGATAAGCGTAATCTTGAACATCAAAAAAGTGGGTTGATATGGAACCTTGATAACTGGATTTATGCAACAAGGCAACACCGAATGAAGTGGAACAAAGATCATTTGGAAGCTGATACAACAACTGAAGATCTTGATGGTCAGTGGGGACTTGGCAATGATAATTATGGAAGATTATTCCTTTCTTCTGCCGGTGGCGAAGTTGCTGCGTTTGGTTTTCAACAAATGCCCGCGTATGGAGAACTTGAATTTGAAAAAGATCAATACGAAGGAGATTTTGACACGCCGTATCCTATCATCACTACACCAGATATAGAAGGCGGTCAAAAACGACTGAAAGCAGATAGCACGCTAAATCATTTTACGGCATCATGCGGACAAACTATTTATCGTGGAGATAGATTGCCAGCGACGGCAGAAGGAGATTTGTTTATTTGCGAGCCAGTGGGCAGGTTGATCAGAAGAGCGAAAGTGATGAATAAAAATGGCAAGCGTGTTGTGAAGAACGCTTATAACAAAGCCGAATTTCTTACATCAACGGATATGAATTTTCGTCCGGTGAATACAGCTACGGGACCAGATGGAGTTTTGTATGTTGTGGACATGTATAGAGGGATAATACAAGAAGGAAACTGGACTGGACCAAAATCTTATTTGCGTCCGCAGATACTCCGTTATGGTTTGGAAAAAAATATTGGTCGTGGCAGAATTTATCGCATTGTTCATGATGAAATCCCAATTGATAAAACAAAACCTGACCTGTTAACTGCTTCACCTGATAAATTGGTCAGTTATCTTTCGCATCCCAATGGGTGGTGGCGCGAGAACGCACAAAAAATATTGATTGTAAAAAATGATCTGTCGGCAATGCCCGCATTAAAAAAATTAGCGCTGGGCGAATCATCCGACAAGCTTTCTCAATTAGGTCGCATACATGCATTATGGACTTTGGAAGGACTGCATGCAATTGACAAATCATTACTGTTAACGGTGATGGATGATAAAAATCCTGTCGTTCGTAAAATGGCGATTTGGCTCAGCGAAGATTATATAAAAAAGAATGATTCAGAAGTATTATCTCATTTGTCAAAATTGATAAACGATCCTGATGTTGATGTAAGAATACAACTTTCTCAATCCTTGCGTTATACTACACTCGAAAAAGCCAAACCATTCCTGGAAGCAATCATAAAAACTGATACAGCACATTCCGGCATGCTTTATCAGTCGGCACAGGTCACTATCGGCTTTCTTGCTACTTCTCTCAAAGTAAATGTAAATACCGAAAACCTGAATGATGCTGACAAAGTGCTCGTGTTACAAGGCGCTATAAATTTTAAATCGCTTTGTTCATCATGCCACGGACCTGATGGCAAAGGGTTAAAATTCGGCAACTCAGGCATGATTGCCCAGCCACTTTCAGGTTCGGCAAGAGTAAATGGCGATCCGAATATTTTAATAAGGATTGTGCTAAGTGGATTGACAGGACCGATTGATGGGAATACATATCCAAGCATTATGCCAGCACAAATGAATAGCGAAGACCCATGGCTTGCTGCAGTGTTAAGTTATGTGCGAACAAATCTTGGCAACAAAGCAAAACCGGTTCATGAAGAGGATATCAAAAAAGTAAGAGCAATAGTTGGAAGAAGGTGGGATCCTTGGACGTTGGAGGAATTGAAAACGGTGAAATGAGGATGTACGAATTACAATATATAATTGTGTATTATTTTAATAATTAACCATCTAAATATTTTGTATTAAAGGAATTTAAAAATTATTCGAAGAAAGGTCGTAACGCCTGTCAAGACAATTCAAACAACAAAAAATAATTAATGGCAACACAAATTTGCCCCAATTGCAAAAAAGGTTCTTTTACGTGGAATATTGACGAAGATCAGTCGACTCCTACTCGATGGGGCTGCTACGAATGCCATTATAGTGCTCTTGAAGACGAATCATTGGAAAGAGAATGTAGTAATTGCAACAAAAAGACAGAAATCAGGTTAGAAGATGATTTGAAGAAATATTGGTGGTGTTCCAATTGCAATCGTATTACAGATATAGTTTTTGATAATCCATGATGGAGAAATCACAAATCTTAAATCATTCATCTTCCCGCTCTCGCATCTGCTCGCTCGTTAAAGTGCTTCCATCATGGCTCCAACCAGGAGGACCGAAAACATAATTCCATTTTGTTCTCCATGAAATATCTTTCCTCAAAATATCTTTTCCGATATTTTTCCATTCGTGAAATACAATGTTCGCAGGATTTTTCTTTTCGATATTTTTTGTGAGCCCATATTTTTTAGGTTGATATTCCACATCAGGTAATTCTGGTTGAAATGTACCGAATAGCTGATCCCAGATAATTAAAAACATGCCCATGTTCTTATCCAAATATTTCGGGTTCGATGCATGGTGAACACGATGATGGGAA
>CAIYPC010000335.1 GCA_903927975.1 uncultured Bacteroidota bacterium
AAGAAAAAGAAAGAAGAAGAAAAGAAAAAGGAAGAGGAAAAAGAACAGCAGGATCAAAAAGACCAAAAAGAGAAACAGTGATTTTTAATATGCCTATTCGTAGTTAAAATACATTTTATCAATTAATTTTACCATGATGCAATATTGATTGTGTCCACCTTATCCATCTCTTCAGCCAAAACAATGTTGATATGGCATTTAATTTTACTGGTAAAATAAAAGCGGGTTATCTCACTGCATTTGTTCTGCTTCTTTTTTCATATTCGCTCACATTCTATACTACCTGGCAATTATCAAATCAAAACAAAATACTTAATCATACCAATGAAGTGATCAATAATCTTGAGCTTTTGCATTCTGATATTAAGGATATCACGATTGGCATCAGGGGTTATATCATTATGCGAGATAGCAAATTTCTCGGGCCTTATTATAGTGGAAGAAAAAATGTTGATTCTGTGTATCGTTTGCTATTGAATTTAACTAAGGATAATGAGTTACAGCAACAAAGGCTGGCTGAGTTGAAAGGACTGATTCAGCGAAAATTTGAAATTGCGGACTCTTCATTGGACATGTTCAACAGTGATGAGCGCATTGTGAATTCTTCTATTGAAGATGTTACTAACATTAGCAAAAAAAATTCTGATACGATCAGAAATGTTATCGGGTTGATGCAGAACCGAGAGAATGATTTGCAAAAAAAAAGTAGCCAGAAAGTGAGCTCTTCCTCAACAACTATAAAAATGGTGAATTTAACTTCTCTTGTAGTGGCCATTTTACTTGTTATTTATTCACTCATCACTTTTACCATCGAGAACAAAGCAAAGAAAGAGGCTGATATTAGGGCATCAGGATATAGAAGACAATTAGAAGGAAGGGTAATTGAATTGAATAGGTTGAATAAAGAACTTGAAGAATTGAAGAGCATGGAGAAATTAGCAATCACAGGAAGAATTGCAAGAGCAATAGCACATGAAGTTAGAAACCCATTAACGAATATTGGATTGGCGGGAGAGCAAATTAAAATGCAGATCACAGAAGAAGCTGAGACAAATGTTTTGTTAGAAATGATTGACAGGAATGTGATGCGCATCAATCAGCTTATTACCGATTTGCTCAACTCGTCAAAATTTGCAGAGCTTAATTATGAAACAATATCTGTCAACAAATTATTGGATCAATCACTCGAGCTTGCAATGGATCGCGTGCTTCTGAAAAAAATTAAGGTGGAGAAAAATTATGGGAGAAAAATTCCAGATATATCTATCGATGTTTCAAAAATGGAAATTGCTTTTTTGAATATTATCGTAAATGCAATTGAAGCAATGCCCGTCGAAAATGGCATATTGACTTTACGAACAGAAGAAAGAAATAACAAATGTGTCGTTACTATTTCTGATAATGGTATAGGTATGGACAAAGAAACACTCTCTAAATTATTTGAGCCTTATTTCACCAATAAACAAAAAGGCAATGGGCTTGGCATGACGAATACACAAAATATTATCCTCAATCATAAAGGCACTGTTGAAGTAAAAAGCGAAATAGGGAAAGGATCTTCATTCATCATTTCCCTAAATTTTGCTTAGTCATCAAAAAATAAAAACTGTTTTATTGTAGTTAATCTGCAGCTCTGCGGATTACTTTCAAAATAATTGCAATCACAGCAATTACCAGAAGAATGTGAATGAGCCCACCTGCCTGATAACCAAAATAACCGATCGCCCATGCAATAATCAGAACTACTGCAACGAGGTATAACAAATTTCCCATAAAAAAATTTTGAGATTAGAAAATAGATTGATGCTTTAATAGATTTAAATAACATGCCAAAAAGAATAATTGCTGAAGCATAGCATCAGCGCAGCTTTCATTTAATTAAATAAAATAAACAGAGAAAGAAAAGATGAGAGGGGAAATTTATTCCCCATATTGAGGAGTAAACGTATGGATTATGCGATTAGAGAATCAATCGTTTCATTTATCAAAGCTTTGGTGAACGGCTTTGATATGAAAAAATCAGCTCCTTTTTTTAAAGCATTTTGTTTTTCAGAGTAGGAGTCATGAGCGGTGATCATGATTACTTTTACTGTGGGATAATTTTCCTTTACATGCGAAATAAATTCAACACCAAAACCATCCGGAAGGTAATTATCGAGGAACATTATGGTGGGAGTTTCCTTTTTTAAAGCTTTCTCCGCATCAGACAATGTATTCACAGAAGATGTAACTAATTTTTTTTGTTTTAGTATCCAGCTCAGAAGATTGCAGATATCTACTTCATCATCCACAATCAAAACCTTGTTTTCAGTCATATTATTTATGAATTGCAGGGGTTGTTAGTAAACGGCATAAGGTTCTTAAAATTGCACAATTTTTAAGCCATTCTCATTCAAGCTACTAAAAAAAGAGTATTAAAATCGTTATGAGCAGTTTTCTTATGGCATAATGTTAGCCACTAATTTATTTGAAGCATATTTTTTAATCTTAAAAAACATGGATATGAAAAGAAATATCGGATGGATTTTATTTGTGGCGATGCTTGCATTATCGACTGGATGCGCAGTTCAGGGCGAGGTAACAGATAGACCCGCAGAGGTAGTTTATGACAGGCCTATTGCACCCGGACCTGATTACTTTTGGATCGGCGGCGATTGGGTTTGGGCTGGCGGAAGATACGCTTGGCATGAAGGCCGATGGGAGCGCCGAAGGGAAGGACGTGTTTGGCATAACGGTCAGTGGAATCAACATGGACATGGCTGGAGATGGCAAAGAGGCCATTGGTAAAATTTAATTTTCTTAAAAAAAAACGGCTGATCATGTTTTAACATGATCAGCCGTTTTTTTTATTTCAAAATTAAAAATCAATGTGCAACAGAATCAGTTTTTTGATTTTGTGGGGGAGAGGCCACATTATAAGAACTGTCTTTTATTTTTGATGAATCAGTTGAATGAATATCTATCGACTGCTTGTATGATTCTTTTTGTGCACCTGTTTGCAAAAGATGAACAATCAAAGGACTGAGAATAGCCACCAGCACACAGAGGAGAAACCAGTTCCTCTGCCCAAAGC
>CAIYPC010000336.1 GCA_903927975.1 uncultured Bacteroidota bacterium
GTGTAAAGTCCGTTGTTGTTAAAATAACGGGTGTCATACCGTATGCCTCCTGCAATATCCAGTTTATTGAAAGTTTTTTTGATCATTGCAAATGGGCCAATATCAAACTGATGATAAGAAGGGATCACAAATTCAGTTCCGCTTGCAACGTTATTTGTTTGATCCATTCCGTTCACCCCCACAATTAAATTCCATCCATTAAATTCCGGAACGTAATATTTAAAGTCGTAAGAATAAGTGTTGAGCTGAAGATATAATCCCGCAACATCCTGATAAGGAACTTCAGGATGATCGAACTCGCGGCGAACACTTCGCTGAAAGCCAACGTTCGCTGCCAATCTACCTTTGCCAATGGTAAAATTATTAGAAGAAAAAATTCTGTAATGCTGCACATGTTGATGAAGCGGTGTCATTGCATAAGAAGTGAGCCACGATTTTGGAACAACAGGTCTCGGCAAAGTATCGGCTTCTGTATTTTGATAAGTGAATCTTCCCAATGAATCCCTGCTGCCATCAGGAATTTCCTGCAAATCATCAAACAGAGAAGCACTTAGATGCGAGTAGCCCCATTTTGTGTGCATGCCCAATGCAATGTTTGCATCTGTTTCTTTGAAAGCAGTATTATACACCCGACCATCAATTTTATTTTCATAATCAATTGCCTGCTTGTGCGAAATTCTCCCCATCCATTCAAAACCATTTTTTGTTGCGCCCAACATTGCAGAGCCACCAAACATTCTGTTATTGGTTTCGTATTCTGTCGTGATATCACCAACCATTTTTCCTTCGGGCGCAGGTGGTGTTGGAATTAAATTCACTACACCAGCCAATGCATCTGATCCATAAGTAAGGCTCGCAGGACCTTTGATCACTTCCACTCTATCGATGCCATATTGATCGGCTTCAATGCCATGTTCATCGCCCCATTGCTGTCCTTCCTGACGCACGCCATCATACAAAGTCAAGATTCTGTTGTAGCCAAGACCTCTGATAATCGGCTTGGAAACATTCGGGCCCGTGCTCAAAGAATTTACTCCAGGGACTTTTGCAATCGCATCAATAACGTTTGTGCTAAGGTTGGTCGTGAGATAATCGTGGTTAACAGAAATTATTGGTACAGGGCTTCTTTTGATCTGTGTTGCTTTAGACAAACCTGTGACCACAACAGGGCTTTCTTCAACAAATTCATCTGCCAGTTCAAAATTCGCGATTGTGTTACCGTCAACATGGATGCTTCGCGTTAATATTTTAAAACCCACTGAGTGGACTTCAACCAAATAATTTCCATTCGGCAACACTTTGAAAATATAATTGCCTGATGAATCCGCAATCACTCCTAATTTCAAATCAGGTATATAAACTGATGCGGAAGCTATTCCGCCAGACTTTCCTTTTTCAGTTATTTTTCCAGAGAGAGAACCTTTGTCAATCGGATTTTTTAAAATGTTTTTATTTTTTTCAGAAAAGACAAATGAATGAAATACGGAAACGAATATTGAAAGAAATAAGCCTCGGCTTAAATAATAATTCATGTATAAAAATTTATGCTGTTAATATTCCCACATGAATAGAAAATTATTCTGCAGAAAATTGTAATGGATAACTTAAACTTAGGAAAGGTTATTCAGCATAAAGGCAGGCGGTCCGCGGAGCTCGAGGTAAAAATGATTTACAGAGCGGAAATCGTCATTATATACAATTTGCTCCTGTGCAAATTGAGTGGCAATTGATAAATTGAACGGCGTGAAATTATTTACAAAAGGAGATTCAACAACAAGATTTTCACAGTTACAATTGAACCCTGTTTTGGAAAGTTGATTTTGTTTTGAATTATTATGAGAACGAGGGGTGTCCCTATGATCGGCAACCAGGTTGTGCAATAATATTTTTGGAGTAACACTGAATGCAAAAACAATCAGCGTTGCAGCCGCAAGTATTTTTCTTATGATGATATTATTATGCACTATTTTTTGTTACAGTGTTGCAAATTAGTGCATTTGCAATAAATATAAGTCTCTACCGTTGAATTTTATATATGTGGTAACAGCTATTGAGAAAGGATAATGCTATTGGGAGAATGAATTTTTGAATTTAACAGTAATAACAGAATTGTCATTTTCAATTCCTGAAGATATGACCCCGTCTAATTCTTCCGCAATTCTTTGAGCAATGGATAGCTTTGAAATTTCAACAGAATGATTTTTGTCCTTGGATATTTCTTTATAATCTGAAAATAGATTTGACAGCTTAATTTTTGAAATATCTACTGCATCATTTTTTACCTGAAAAATTATTTCATCATTTTCCTTTTGAAGAATCACATTTATTTCTCCATTATTTTTTGTATTAATAACCGCATTTGCTAAAATAGCTTCACACATTTTTTTAATCAATGTCATGTCACTTAACAAATAAACAGGCTTGGTGATTTTTGAATTCCATTGAATACTTTTATCTGAAGAAGATCTTGTGTTCTCAACTATTGCATTGGCAAACGCGCCGAAATCAAAGCTGTCAACACAAATTTTATCGGGGATTATATTCTCTAACTCAACTATTTTTCTGAGAAGTTTTTGCCCGTAAGCTACAGCTTCACGAGTCATATCAAATGATCTTTTTTGATCTTCATTCCAATTTGTATTGGTACTTATGAGCAACTGGTTCCACATATCGATGCTTGCAAAAGGAGTACTCAGATCATGCGATGCGATACCAATAATTTTTTTCTTTTTATTATTAAGGGCAATCAGCTTTGCATTCTGTAGATTGATTAGCCGATTATTTTCTTTCTCACTTTGAAGTTCCTTTTGTTTAATCACAAAAGCAATGATCGAGATTATAGAAATCAAGAGTAGTGCGGTTATAAGGATAGGTGTTGACAGCGTACTGGTTTTATATAATAATCTTATACTAGTTGATTCTTAAGAGCAAATTTTACAAGCCCTACTGTATTATTGACCCCTAATTTTGATATAATTTTTTTGCGGTGTGTTTCAATAGTGCTAACGCTCAGAAAAAGCTTTTCAGCAATTTCAGTATTGTTAAATTCTTTGCATATTAATTTCAATATCTCCTGTTCACGTTTGGAAAGAATTTGATCAATGTCCCGATCACTAATAGTGATTGTGCTCCTAAAGTCATCTTCCACATCTCCAATATTTATTTCCTTGCTGAAATATTCTTCTCCATTATGAACTTTTTGCAATGCATCGCTCAATTCGGCAATGGAAGAGTTTTTCAAAATATATCCTTGAATGCCATGCTTCATCAGCTTGTGTGCATATTTTGTTCCGCGCATTAAAGTGAGGTAAACAATTTTTTGATCTGGCTTGATCTTACGTATTCTTTTTAGAAGGGCTTCTTCTTCTATATCTGGTAAATAAACATCCAGCAGTAAAATATCAGCATCTATGTTAGGGAGTTTTTGCAGCAGTTGAAAACCGCTTAAAGCTGAATCGACCACTTGTATGCCTGATTGCTTGTTTAAAAGTAGTGTGAGACCTTCCAAGTACATCTCATGGTCATCTACGACAAAGACTTTTATCATTTTAACTTTAGGATTAGGTTTCCGAATAAGGTTGAAAGCGATAAAGTTATTCAATTTGCGCTGTTAGCGCAAATATTCAAGGAAAAGGATTTGTTTTTATGAGACTAATTAACATTTTCAATGATACCAGCTATGCCTTGACCACCGCCCACACAAGCCGTAACAATACCATATTTCTTATTTAGCCTTTTCATGTCATGTGTAATCTGTATGGTAAGCTTACAGCCAGTGCAACCCAATGGATGACCAAGTGCAATTGCGCCTCCGTTAATATTCACGATTTCGGGGTTCAATTCTAATTTTCTGATAACTGCCAGTGCTTGCGAAGCAAATGCTTCGTTCAATTCAACCAAATCAATTTGCGATTGATTCATATTTGCTTGTTTCAAAACTTTTGGAACAGCTTCTACAGGCCCGATACCCATGATGCGGGGATGAACGCCCGCACTGGCACATGCCACCAACCTTGCAATTGGCTTTAGCCCTAATTCATTTACCATTCTTTCGCTCATCACAATCACAAAAGCTGCACCATCGCTGGTTTGAGAAGAATTGCCTGCTGTAACAGAGCCGCCTGCGGCAAATACTGGCTTTAATTTATTTAATGCAGCAACCGATGTGTCTGCACGTGGGCCTTCATCCGTATCAACCACAAAATTTCTGTTTTGTCTTTTGCCTTTTGAATCCACGTAAACTTCATCAACTGAAATTGGCATAATCCCATCTTTAAAATATCCATTCTTGATAGCATTCAATGCCTTTGCGTGGGAGTTGTAAGAAAATTGATCCTGGTCTTCGCGGTTGACATTATACTCTTTCGCAACTGCTTCTGCAGTTAGCCCCATGCTCAGATAATAATCAGGTTCTTCGCTGGCGATAGAATATGCGGGAACTGGCTTCCAGCCTGCTGTTGGAACCATCGACATACTTTCAGTGCCGCCTGCAATAATGCATTCGGCCATGCCCGTCCTAATTTTTGCAGTAGCTATAGCAATGGTTTCAAGACCACTGGCGCAATAGCGATTGACTGTCAGACCAGGCGCATGAATACCGACTGCCCTTGCAGCAATAATACGCCCAACCTGTAGGCCTTGTTCCGCTTCAGGAACAGCATTGCCAACAATCACGTCGTCCACTCTTTTGGCATCTAATTGAGGAACAGATGCCAACAATCCTTTGATAACAGTAACCGCCAAATCATCTGGGCGATAAAACCTGAAACCGCCTCTTTTGGATTTGCCAACGGCAGTTCTGAAACCTGCTACTATATAAGCTTCTTGCATAAAGATATTTTTTCAATATACCAATCGCTGCGACAAAGTTGTTTATGCAACTTTCATCAGTTTCAAAGATAAATTTTTCGATTCACTAACACAAAAACAATGTGTTAATGTGCAGTATCTTCGCGGCGCTTATGTATAAATTTTTTCGCAACATTTTGTTTTTATTCCCAACGGAAAGCATTCATTATTTTTCAATGAATGCACTTAAGCTCGCTTGCAAAATCGGGTTTTTGAAAAAATTAATCGCTTCGCAATTCACAGTTCGGAATGCAAGATTTGAAAAAGAAATTTTCGGATTGCATTTTAAGAATACAGTTGGATTAGGCGCTGGCTTTGATAAAAATGCATTGTATCTAAACGAACTCGAAACGCTTGGTTTTGGGTTTGTTGAAATTGGAACAGTAACGCCGTTGCCACAGGCAGGAAATGATAAGCCGCGATTATTCCGGTTGCCAAAAGATCAGGCACTTATTAATAGAATGGGTTTTAATAATGATGGTGTGAAAGTGATTGCAGAGCGATTACGGAAATGGAACAACAATCATCAGCCATCGACCATCGACCATTGCCTCATTATCGGGGGAAATATTGGCAAGAATAAGATTACGCCGAATGAAGATGCATGGAAAGATTATGAGATTTGCTTTAGGGAATTGTTTGATTGTGTGGATTATTTTGTCGTAAATGTGAGCTCACCAAACACACCGGGCTTGCGCGAATTACAAGAGAAAGATGCACTGAGAAAAATCCTATCTCATCTTCAAAACATAAACAAAGAACAAAAAAAACCAAAGCCATTATTATTGAAAATTGCACCCGATCTTTCTGTTTCGCAAATTGATGATGTAATTAGTCTCGCAGAGGAAATTAAATTAGATGGATTGGTAGCGACAAACACAACAATCAGCCGTGAGTTTCTAATTACGAGCAAAGAGCAAATACAGAACATCGGCATGGGCGGATTGAGTGGATTGCCATTGAAACAAAAATCTGTTGAAGTGGTGAAATATATTCATGAGAAAACAAATGGATCAATCCCTATCATCGCATCTGGCGGCATATTCAATGTTGATGATGCAAAAGAAAAATTGCAAGCTGGCGCATCGCTGATACAAGTTTGGACGGGCTTTATTTACGAAGGGCCATCCATCGTTAAAAAAATTCTTTCTGGTTTATAACTGATAGCTAACTACTGGCCCGATGAAATAAGTGCCGTCATAAGCCCTGTACAAAGCCCCACGAATTCCCACAGAAAAATTTGTGTTTGGGAGTTTAAATTCATATTCCGCCATTAAATTAATACCGGGCCGCGTTCCTTTTGTTTTTTGCGTTGGCCAGGTTGTTGATGATTTGCTGTCGCTGTAATCAACTACCAATGGGTATGATCTTTGAATTTGATAGAAAGAAAATGAATAGCCGATACCGATGCGGAACAATTGTGTTTCGGTAAGCAATGGAGCATAATAAAAATTGAAATCGAGCGTGGTTGCGCGTGTGTATTCAAATGCCTGATTGGTCCGAGGGTAGCCTTGCATATTTGCATGCTTGATGGCAATGCCTCCTTGCAAATGATCGATTAATGGAAACGAATATTCGGCGCCGACAGTGTAACCGTTCATGCCTGGGAAATCGTGCGTGTAGCCTGCGCTTGCTTTGATAGCTCCGGAAGATTCTGCGAATTGTGCCTGTAGTTTGCAGGTGCTCAGAACGAGCAACATTACGATGAACTGTTTCATAGATTTTATTTCAATAAGTACGGAAAAATTGTTCAGCGTAAAGTTGTGGTCAAATAATTTTCAAAGTTTAAGATGAGATTATATAACTGGATTGCTTAGAAAAAATTGTGCCGCTTTGAGAAAAAGTTGAAGGGTTGATAGGTTGAAACGTTGAAGAGAAAGTTCTTGAGAATGGAGGGGCCCGACGTATCAACTATTCAACCTATCAACCCTTCAACTTCACTGCATCACCAGCACTGCCGCAGCAACCATCCCCGCAGTTTCTGTTCTTAATCTCGTTTCACCTAATGCAACAGGAACAAAATGATTCTGAAATGCCAAATCGATTTCGTCTTTTGTAAAATCGCCTTCGGGACCAATTAAAATAATTTGTGAAGACGTGGAAGTATTAATGGCATCGCCCAAAGAAACTTTTGCATCATCCATGCAATGAGCAATAAATTTTTGTGATTGATGAGATTGGAAAATAATTTCTTTCAATGCAGTTGGCTCTTTTAATATTGGCAGCCAAACCTGTTGCGATTGCAGCATCGCACTTATCAAAATATTTTTCATCCTCTCCATGCGGAAATGCTGTTTCTCTGTCCGCTCACATATTGTCGGAATAATTTCTGCAATGCCAAGCTCAGTTGCTTTTTCAAGAAACCATTCAAAACGATTTGCGTTTTTTAATAATGAAATGGCGATGCTTATTTTTCTTGCTCCTTGTTCCTTGAATCTTGTCTCTTGAATTTCCACCACACATTTTTTCTTATGATCATCATTTATTTCACAGCTCAACAAATTTCCTTTTCCATCAGTCAAAAATAATCTTTCGCCATTTTTCATTCTCAATACCTGAACAACATGTTTCGATGTTTCTTCATTCAGTGTGATGAAATCCTCTGATGACAAAATTTCTTCAATAAAAAAAAATGGGGCTTGCATAGTGAATGGTCA
>CAIYPC010000337.1 GCA_903927975.1 uncultured Bacteroidota bacterium
AAAAACAACAAAAAAACAAATTGCTATTAGTTTTGATGATGGTCCTGCGGAAAATTATACACTAGAAATTTTAGAAGTGTTGAAAGCAAGCGATGTGCAAGCAACATTTTTTTGCATCGGAGACAGAATTGCAGGAAATGAAGAAATATTGAAAAAGATAAATGATGAAGAACATATTATCGGCAATCATAGTTTTTCTCATCATTTTTGGTTCGATTTATTTTCTTCAAAAAAAATGCTGAATGATTTGCAACTGATGAATTCAGTTGTAAAAGAAATAACGCGATTGACGCCGAAATTATTTCGTCCCCCTTATGGAGTGACCAATCCAAATCTTAAAAAAGCAATCATCAAAGGCAAGTACATTTCAATTGGCTGGAATATCCGATCAATGGATACAGTTATAAAAGATGAAAACAAATTGATGCAGAAAATTAAAAGCCAAATAAAGCCCGGTGCTATTATTCTTTTTCATGACACGAGCAAAACAACGCTTGGCATTTTACCCGAGTTTATTAAATATGTCAAAGCATCTGATTATGAAATAATCAGGTTGGATAAAATGTGTAATTTACAAGCCTATGAATAAAGTTTTTCTTTTCTGCTTTTTATTGATGAGCTGTGATGTAGCAAAGGCGCAGTATGCAGGCTATTCGGCTGTGAACGACATTACAAAATTCAAAGAACAGTTTTCATCTGCCTCACTAAAAACACAAACGATAAAAAGCGATTTTGTTCAGGAAAAAAACCTGAGCATGCTCTCTGAAAAAATCACTTCCAAAGGAAAGTTCTGGTTTAAAAAAGATAATCTGGTACGCATGGAATACAGCACGCCCTTTCAATACCTGATGATCATTAATAAAACAAATGTGTATGTGAAAGACGGCAATAAAGAAAATAAAATTGCCACTTCATCCAACAAACTTTTTCAGCAGATCAATAAAATAACAGTCGATTGCGTTCAAGGAACGGCATTGAGCAATACTGATTTCAAATTCAAAATATTTGAGAATGAAAAAAGTTTTCTGGTAGAGCTTCCGCCTGTTGCAAAAAACCTGAAAGAATATTTTAAGAACATCAATGTGGTGGTTGATAAAAAAGATTATTCCGTGGCGAAGATTGACATGATAGAATTATCAGGCGATAACACGGTTATCAATTTCATTAATAAAGAACTGAATGTAAATATTCCCGATGCGCTGTTTACTGTTCATTAGTTGCTGCTGCATTTTGCAAAGCTGTTCTTCTCTTTACAGCAATCTGCAAAAAACCCAAACTGACAAAACCTGTTTGCAAAAATTCAAACCTGAATTCAAATCAGCTTTATATAGCGCAAAAATTGATGTTGTGGGCAAGCATTTGAGCGGACTTGTGGTTATAAAAAAAATGCCAAACAGCAGCACAAGGATTGTTTTCTCCAATGAAATGGGCTTTACTTTTTTTGATTTTGAATTTGAGCAAGACGGAAATTTCAAAGTGCACAGCATCATCAAACAAATGGATAAAAAATCGGTGATCAAAACATTACATAAAGATTTTGAATTGGTGCTGATGCAAAATCTTGAAAACAAAACATCTTATTCTTTAAAAGATAGTAACCTTCTTTACACTGCATTCCCACAAACAAAAGGCTTTTATTATTATATAACAAATGCTGATTGCAGT
Source organism: uncultured Bacteroidota bacterium (assembly GCA_903927975.1). Classification (GTDB taxonomy): domain Bacteria; phylum Bacteroidota; class Bacteroidia; order Chitinophagales; family Chitinophagaceae; genus Puia. The sequence goes on from CAIYPC010000337.1 coordinate 1,666, forward strand.
GAGCTTATCAAAATGCAACGTGCATCCAGAAAAAAAGTTGTTGTGGAAGCTATCATGCAGAATTATATAAATGGGATTCCTGATACCATTGGCATTTCACATCAAAGCTTTCAGTTTGATATTGGGTTGAAACGTATAGAAAGATAGTTTAATAAGCAACTCAATTACTCCCAATTATTGATTTGTTTCTATAACTTTGAATGAACTCCTTTTATTAACCAATGTTACAAGGCAATTTTTTCACCATCACATCCATCCATCAGGAAGAAAGTTCCGTGAAAGCTTCACTTGAATTAAATCATGAACATAAAATATTTGAAGGGCATTTTCCTCAAACACCTGTGGTGCCCGGCGTTTGCATGATGCAAATGGTAAAAGAAATTTTTGAAGATGTGATTGGGAAAGAAACTAAGATCATCAATGCAGGACATATAAAATTCCTCACAATCATCAACCCGCAAATCACTAAAACTGTTCAGTTAGATCTGAAATATGTTATTGAAGAAAATAAGAAAATAAATATTGTTGCCTCGCTCTTTAATGAAGGCGTTGTGTATTTTAAATTTAAGGGATTGTTGAAATGGTGAGGGAAGTCTGTGGTTTGTTGTTTATTGTTTGTAGTTGAGTCTCTGCTAATCTGAAAGCATAACAATTGGGTAAAGCAAAAAAGCCTCGAAAATTTCTCCGGATGCGTAATCAGGCATCTGACGGCTATCAACAGCAAGACAAATTCTATCATTCATTGCAAGCCGTCTGATGCCTCCCAACTATAAACCCTATCACACCATTAGAGACCCAACCACAAACAATAAACAACAAACCACAAACAGTTTATTCATCCAATTTCAACACCGCCAAAAACGCTTCCTGTGGCACTTCCACATTTCCAATTTGCCTCATGCGTTTCTTTCCTTCCTTCTGTTTCTCCAACAATTTTCTTTTTCGGCTGATATCACCACCATAACATTTCGCGGTCACATCTTTTCGCAATGCGCTGATGGTTTCTCTAGCGATTACCTTCGCTCCCACTGCCGCTTGAATCGCGATCTGAAATTGTTGTCTTGGCAAAAGCTCTTTCAGTTTCTCACAAAGTTTTCTCCCAAAATCTTGCGCACGACTACGATGTATTAATGCGCTCAATGCATCCACCTGATCGCCGTTCAATAAAATATCCATCTTCACAATATCGCTATCACGATTTCCAATCGGATGATAATCGAACGATGCATATCCACGTGTCTGGCTTTTCAGTTTGTCATAAAAATCAAAAAC
>CAIYPC010000338.1 GCA_903927975.1 uncultured Bacteroidota bacterium
GAAAATGAATATTACTGGTTATCGTGAGCCGGAATTAGGGAAATGGAAAGAGTTTTTAGATAAATTAAAATATCCAAAAAGTAAGGTTACCATTGGGTTGATAGGAAAATATATTGAACTACAGGATGCATATAAATCTATCCTTGAGGCATTTGTTCATGCAGGAGCGATGAATGAGTGTAAGGTGCAGATCATGAACGTGCACAGTGAATTTATTACCGACGAAAATGTTGCTGAAAAACTTTCTGGTCTTGATGGGCTGTTGGTGGCTCCTGGGTTTGGTCATCGTGGGGTGGAAGGAAAAATAATTGCAGTGAAATATGCGAGAGAAAACAATCTTCCGTTTTTTGGCATTTGTTTGGGCATGCAAATGGCAGCGATTGAATTTGCAAGAAATGTTCTTGGTTTGAGTGATGCGCATTCTACCGAAATGAATGCTAACACCAAAAACCCTGTTATAGATTTAATGGAAGAGCAGAAAAAAGTTACTGCAAAGGGTGGTACTATGCGCCTCGGCGCTTATCCATGCGCTATTACAGAAGGCTCACTGGCATACAGTATTTATAATTCAGCATTAATCTCCGAAAGGCACAGGCATCGCTGGGAGTTTAATGATGCTTATCTTCAGCAATTTGAAAATGCAGGAATGGTGGCAAGCGGAAAAAACCCCGAAAGTGGCCTTGTTGAAATCATTGAGCTAAAAAATCATCCATTTTTTATAGGAGTGCAATATCATCCAGAATTAAAAAGCACCGTAGAAAATCCGCAGCCAATTTTCGTTCATTTCGTTAAAGCAGCCAAAGAGTTTGCAGAATCAAGAAATGCTGTCAAAAAGCCAGTTTTGCAAGGAGAAATGATTTAGGAGTTCCGAGTTGAGAGTTCAGAGCCGCAGTCATCGACTTTGAACTCTCAACTCAAAACTCCGAACTTTCGACTCTGAACTCATCTCCCTCAACTCTCAACTCTACACCCTATCTTTGCACCTCCTTAAAATTCTATAAAATGGGAATGGACCGTAACACCGTGATTGGTTTTGTGCTATTGGGTATTTTACTTTTTCTCTACCTATTCATCTCTTCAAAAGATAATCTTGAATATCAGAAGCAGAAAAAACATTATGATGACTCTGTTGCCATCGTAAAAGCGCATCAGGATGCAGTCGCAAGGCTGCAAGACACTGTTAAACATAATGGAACTTCAACTACCATTATCACAAATGGTGCTAATAACGTTGTTGTTAATTCTGAACAATTGCTCACTGTTGAAAATGATGTGATGAGGATTGTGTTCACCAACAAAGGAGCACAGCCCCAAAAAGTTGAACTTAAAAAATTCAATGCTTACGACAGCACTCCAGTAAAAGTTATCAACCCGATTTCTGAAAACCATATTTCTTATGGCATAAATATCCCGAATGGTTCTGCTCAAACAAATGATTTATTTTTCAGCCAAGGGAAAGTGCTAAAGAATGCTGATGGCTCGCAAACAGTTGATTTTACTTTGATTTCGCCAGGCGGAACCGATTCCATCGTTCATCGTTTTACACTTCGCCCAAATGATTATATGATTGATTGGGATGTTCAGGTTTCTAATCCTGCAAAACTTCTAACGGGAAATGCTTTTAATCTGGCATGGCATTATGAGCCTGTGCGTGCCCAGCAAGGAGTTGTTTATGAAAAGCGCCAATCCAATATCAGTTATTATGAGGATAATAATTTTGATTATATATCTCGCAAAACAGAAGCAAATTTTGAAAAGCCCCTGCAGTGGATTTCTGTATCTCAGCAATTTTTCAATACTACGCTTCTTGCAAAAAATAGTTTTAATTCAGGCAATGTAAAATGGGCAAGAGAAATTTCTGATTCATCAAATCTGATTGCAAAAGTTGATGTAGCATTTCAATCAAAATTTCCGGCTGGCAATTCTGCAACACTTCCTTTTCAATTTTATTTTGGTCCTAATGACTATACTATTTTGAAGAAAGAAGCAGCGGGAATGGACAAGATTATTGATTTAGGGCGTGGCTTTTATTCATTCGTCCGCCCGATTAATCAGTATCTCGTGATGCCCGTGTTCAACTTCTTCAAAAGCTTTATTTTGAGCTATGGCATCGTTATCATGCTACTTACAATTGTAATCAGAGTGGTTACTTCGCCTCTTGTTTATAGCAGCTATTTAAGCGGCGCGAAAATGAAAGCGCTTCGCCCTGAAATTGATGAAATGAAAAAAAGGGTGGGCGGCGATCAGCAGCGGGCAAGCATGGAGCAGATGAAGCTTTTCAGGGAAGCTGGCGTAAACCCGCTTGGTGGCTGTATTCCAGCATTGCTTCAGATCCCGATATTCTTTGCGCTGTATAGTTTTTTTAATTCAAATATTGAATTACGCAATCAGGTTTTTCTATGGTCGAAAGATTTATCAGCTTATGATTCAATAGTTCATTTTAGTTTTAGCATACCGCTTTTTGGAGATCACTTAAGCTTGTTCGGATTGTTAGCTTCTGCTACCAACTTCGTTATTTCTCTTTATGGCATGAGCATGACTACGCCGGATCAAAATAATCCTGCAATGAAATACATGCCGTATATCATGCCGATAATGTTCTTATTCTTTTTCAATAGCCTTCCATCAGCGCTTACGTGGTACTATACAGTTTCAAACATCATTACTTTGATCCTTCAGTTTATTATACAGAATTACATTATTGATCACGATAAAATTCTAGCGAAGCTGCATGCCAACAAAAACAAGCCTAAAACAAAAGCCAAATGGCAAGAACGCTTCGAGCAAATGCAGGAGTCACAAAAAAAGGTGCAGCAATTAAAAGATAAAAACAAATAAAGTTATAGTTGATGAGCCACGAACTCGTGGCTCATCAACTATCAGTATTCCTAGCCTCAGGTATCGCTCGTTTTTATAGTCTATATTTACATAAATTATAAGAATGAAACCTTTGAAATTCGCCTTCGTCTTTCTTTGTTCCTTTTCAATCTTTTTTTGTAATTCATTCGGTCAAAAAAAAGTCTCTGAGCTCACCGTAGTATATGATTATTCAGTTACATCGACCGGAGCTTCTGAAAATGCAACAACCACTATCTACATGAAAGGAAATCTTGTTCGTTCAGAAACAAGTAGCTCCTTATTTTCATCTTCTACAATCTATGATTCCAAAACAGGTCAGGCAGTGTTGTTAAAAGAAGTGAGTGGGCAAAAGCTTTTAATTCGCCTTACGCCTGCGAACTGGCAGGATATGAACAAGTTTTATAACGGCACAATCTTCACCAACACTTCCGAAACAAAAACTATAGCGGGTTATAAGTGTATCAAAGCAATTGGAAAGAATAAAAGCGGTCCGGACATAACCGTTTATTATACAAATGAAATCGTTCCGGAGAATAAAGATTATAACCCCAAATTTAAAAACCTCGAAGGACTTCCTTTGGAATATGAGTTAGCCAATGCAAACTTTAAAATTCAGTACACTGTTTCAAAAATTAATTTAAACCCTGTGCCCGCATCGAAGTTTGACATACCAAAAAGCGGGTATCGTGAAATGACTTATGAAGAAAGTAAAAAATTGAAGACTGGAGATTGATATTATCTATGAACTTTAATCTTTAAATCTAATAACTGAAGATTAGTTTTGGAAGAACTATTAAGTGGAGAAATGCTCACTTTATATTTGTAAGGCATGATATAGATAGTGTTACCATTTTGATAAGTAACAACCGTGTTAACCGAAATATTAGCCCTTTCTCTTTGTTGGTTGAAAACATGACTTCCCATGAAAGAAATTCCGTTTCTCAATGTAAAAGCGCTTGAAATATTAATAGGAGCAAATTCTGCTTTGGATATAACATTTTTCTTTTTATCACCACCGCCTTTGCTTGCAAAAGCAATTGCAACACCAGCAATTAACAACATGCTCAATGCACCCTGCAATATCAATTTTCTTCCTCGTATGTTAGTTCTAATGCTCATTTACAGTGCAAATATAGTAAAAAAAATTGGGTATTCTTTAACCGTTCATACCTGATTTTAGTAATTCTTTAACGCAAATGTCGTAAAAAAGTTACAGTTCACCTATAAGCTGTTTATTCACATTTCATTAGCGAATGTTAATTAATACTATTTTATTTGCTAATTGGTTGCCTATAACTTCAAATTTGTTTAAAAGCTTTAAATCGGTAACTTAGAATTCTTATCAAAATGAAAGAAAATCCTTCCCGATACGACAACGATGATTTGAAAGAATTGCTGAAGCGTTACCAAAACCTTCGCACGGGGCTTTATAACTCTTTTCTTGACGAAGAATCCTTCGAAAAAATAATTGATTATTTTGATGATGTTGAAGAATTGCCGCAGGCTCTTGAAGCTGTTGAATTAGGCGTTGAACAATTTCCCTTTTCTTCAGCGCTTTTGATTAAGAAGGCGGATTTAATGATTGCTACAAGAAAGTACAATGAAGCTCTGCATGTTCTTGAAAAGGCTGAATTACTTGATAGTTCCGATATCAATCTTTATATTTTGAAAACAGATGCATACCTGGCACTTGATCAGCAAGACAAAGCTGTTGTGATATTGCAGGAAGCATTGCAACATTTTGATGGCGTCGAAAGAATTGAGCTTTTGCTTGAGCTGGCAGATGTTTATGACGATTATGAAGAATTCGACAAAATTTTCGATTGCCTGAAATTAATTTTAGAAGAAGACCCGAACAACGAAGAAGCATTATATAAGATTTGTTTTTGGACTGACTTCACGGGTAGAAATGAGGAAAGTATCCGGCTTCATCAAAAAATAATTGACGAATATCCTTACAATGAACTTGCCTGGTTTAATCTTGCCGCATCTTTTCAAGGATTGAAATTGTATGAGAAAGCGATTGACGCATACAAATATGCCATTGCGATTGATGAAAAATTTGATTATGCATATCGCAACATGGGAGATGCTTTCATACGATTAAGAAAATTTAAAGATGCCATTGAAGCACTTGAAAAAGTGATTGAATTGAGCCGACCAGAGGATGTGATCTTTGAAGCCATCGCACATTGCTATGATAAATTGAGCAATTATGGTCAGGCGCGTATTTATTATCGCAAGGCATCTCACCTGAATTCTGATGACAGCAAATTGTATTACAAACTCGCCTGCACTTATTTGAACGAAGGTAATTGGCAAGGCGCGGTGAAATATCTTGAAACAGCTATTCGGATTCATCCAAATCAGCCGGAGTACAATCTTGCCATGGGCGAATGCAAAATGGAATTAAAAGAATATCGGGACGCCATTCAAAATTTTTCGAATGTTGTTCGCGTTCGCCCGAAAAACGTTACGAGTTGGGAAGCTTTGATAAGATGTTTGTACAACGCAAATTTCTTTGAAGAAGCCCTTGAGCAAGTTCAGTCAGCCATCAGTGTTACTGGCGACAAGCCTATTTTTATTTTTTATGAAAGCACTATTTATTTTGCTTTGGGCAAGTCAAAACAAGGTCTTTTGCAGCTCGAAAAGGCGATGAGCAAAGCTCCTAAACTGCTCAAAAAAATGGTTGAGCTAAATCCTTCTATATTACAATACCAATCGGTAGTTGATGTGATTGCCCGTTATAAAAAGAATAAACGGTTCTAAAGCATGTAAAATAGCAATTAGTCTACTAAATTAGTAGGATAATTTTTATATTGCATTGTTCCTTATTTTTGCGCCCAGCTTTTTAATTCAATTTAATAATGATGAATTTTAAATTAACACAGATACCTGAAAGAACAGCTCAGCCAAGAAAGAATGGCATTACCATGGTGATGGACAAAGGACTTAGTGTTGAAGAGGCGAAGAATTTTTTGAGCGTTTCATATCCGCATGTTGATATTGTGAAGCTTGGATTTGGCACATCGTTCGTAACGCCTGTTTTAAAAGAGAAACTCGAAGTTTATAAATCTTACAACATCCCTGTTTATTTTGGAGGTACTTTGTTCGAAGCATTTTTGATTAGAAATTTGTTTGATGAATACCTCGCTGTTTGCAAAGAGTATGGCATCACTTATATGGAAGTGAGCGATGGATCCATTACAATCCCCCATGCGGAGAAATGTGGTTATATAGAAAAAATGACGAAATATGGCACGGTTCTCAGTGAGGTGGGAAGCAAAGATGCGGAACATATTATACCGCCTTATAAATGGATTGAATTGATGCGGGCAGAATTAAATGCCGGTTCCACTTATGTGATCGCAGAAGCACGCGAAGCGGGCAATGTGGGCATTTACAGGGGCAGTGGCGAAGTGCGTGAAGGATTGGTACAAGAAATACTCACGCAGATACCGGCAGAAAAAATTTTATGGGAAGCACCACAAAAAGCACAGCAATTATATTTTATTGAATTGATAGGCTGCAACGTGAATCTTGGGAATATTGCACCATCAGAAGTGATTCCCATGGAAGCGATGCGCGTTGGACTTCGAGGCGACACGTTCCATTTGTTCCTCGATAAAAAAGAAAGCAGGTGAGAAAATTTGGGCTGATAGGATATCCGCTTAGCCATTCGTTTTCGCAAAAATATTTTACAGAAAAATTTAATAAGGAGAATATTCAGGATTGTTCTTATCAAAATTTTTCAATTCCTGATATTAAAGAAGTTTCTGCAATTCTTTTATCAGAGCCTGAATTATGGGGATTGAACGTAACCATCCCATATAAAGAGCAGGTCATTCCCTTTCTCCATTTTAAAAATGATGTGGTTGAGCAAACCGGCGCTTGCAATTGTATAAAGATTCTTAATAAGAAACTGTATGGCTATAATACAGATGTGATGGGGTTTGAAATTTCACTGAAAGAAAAATTGGAGGAAAATCATTCACATGCTTTGATATTAGGCACTGGCGGTGCTGCAAAAGCTGTTGAATATGTGATGAAGAAATTGGGCATTGATTATAAGTTTGTTTCCAGAAAATCTACTACTGCAAATACAATTAGTTATGAATCACTCAATGAGAATATTATTCACTCACACCAATTAATTATCAATACTTCTCCAGTTGGCATGTATCCCAACGTTGATGCATATCCCGAAATTCCATATCATGCTTTAACATCAGAACATTATTTATTCGACTTGGTTTATAATCCCGAAAAAACGGCATTCCTGAAAAAAGGCGAGGAGCATGGTGCTGCAATAAAGAATGGACATGAGATGCTCGTGCTGCAGGCGGAGGAAAGCTGGAGCATTTGGGGAGGAGCGGTTGAATAGTTTATAAGTTGAGGTGTTGATAAGTTGGGAGCTTGAATTTTGAAGCACTATTCAACATATAAACCTTTCAACCAATCAATCTTTCCCTAGCTTCATCCGGCACAGCCGCAATTTTCTTTAATTGATAATTATAGCAAACCATTCCTGTTTTGGCAGCAGCAACGATTATATTTTTTCCGTTATCTTCTTTTTCGAGCTTATAAAAAATATCAAAACCAACCCTTGAAAATTCTGCCGCTGTCACGGATGCTTTGATAATATCCTCATAAAAAATTTCCTTCTTAAATTCAATGGCAACATCGCCCATAATTAAGCTAGCACCAGCGAAATCTAATTCACTATAACCATAAAATTTAAGGAACTGAACTCTTGCTTCGTGAATAATAGAAAGAACAGTATCGTTGCCAACATGGCCGCCATAATTCAAATCTGTTATGCGGATAGGTATTAACGTTATAAAAGAAAACTGTTCCGGTAAATCAACTTTTATTCTTGCCATAATTGTTAAGATTGTTGAACAGAGGTGACACCTTTCAAATACTGTAACTCATGTCAACTTTTAAAAGGTGTCACCTCGGTTCTACATTTTTTATATTTTTTGTTTTAGGAATTCAATCATTTTA
>CAIYPC010000339.1 GCA_903927975.1 uncultured Bacteroidota bacterium
AGCTGGAAAACATTATCATCGGAATATCTTCATAAAGACACATGGTTCACCATTAGAAGAGAGAAATGTGAAACCAATGAAGGAAAAATTGTTTACCCATATTATGTGTATGAATTTCCTACATGGGTAACTGCAGTTGCATTGACTGAAGATGGAAAGATAATCATGGAGCGACAATACAGGCATGCGGCGGGATTAACGAATTATGAAATACCAGGCGGATGTGTGGATGATACGGATGCCACCTTGCAAGATGCAATTGCAAGAGAACTGCTCGAAGAAACTGGTTATGAATTTTCGCATTATGAATATCTCGGAAAAACTTCTTCCAATCCTTCCACCAACACAAATTGGATGCACATGTATCTCGCAACAGGTGGAAAATTAGTCGCGGATCAGCAGCTCGATCATAATGAAGAAATAGAAGTATATTTATTTACGATTGATGAAGTAAAAAACTTGCTGAAAGAAAACCAGATGATGCAGAGCATGCACGTGACTGCGCTTTTCTATGCTCTCGAAAAATTAGGAGAGCTAAAATACTAACTAACGAATGCTTGCTATCAAATAATTGCCGATAATTAGTTTATCGGGCGATAATTTAATATCATTAACTGACGATAAAAATTATTTGATTTAGCATGAAATATCTTCCATTCTTAAATGGCAAATATTCTGTTGCTCCGGGCTTACTGCCAGTGGAGAAAGCAACAAATGCTAATGATAAATTAATTTTTCAATTTGATGAGCATTATGATGATTATATCGAAAACAAAAACATTTGTAGAAAAGAAAATATCCATAAATATTATTGCGAAAAAGATTTGCCTGCAGAAACTTCTGTCACTGTCAATTACTATATCGCCAATCGCCTTCTGAAAGAACATCCTGCATATTTTTCATTAACAGAAGAGAACCGGAAATATGTTTTCACCAATCATAAACTAAATGAAGAACTCCGATGGAACAAAGATTGGGTAGATGTTGAAAGTAATCATCATCATTATCTTTCTTTATTCGATGCATTATGTTGTCAAGCGCAGGATGATTTTGCAATTTGTCAATTTGAAGGAGAGAAAGATTGGATGTCGGCAATTCATTTGTGCGCACCAAATCATTGGGCTGCCGCTGATAAAATCGGAAGAACTTTTGATATTGTTCATGCGCCTGTTCCAGGAATGGAAAAGACTTTGCAGAGCTATACTAAAATGTTGCAGAGCATCATTCACAAAGGTCCATTCACACGCTTTGCTTGGGGGGTTTCCACGGATAAAAGATTAAACCATCATCCGATTCCTCCTCATAATATTAATCAGGAAGAATGGCATGGAAGAAAACTCGGCGAGACGAATAAAATATTTGTCCGCACTGAAAGGCAGAACCTGATTGGGTTTCCCGATGTGAATGCATTTCTATTTACTATCAGAACATATTTCTACGATGTTAAATCGCTTAGCTACGAAGAGAAAAACGCTTTGTTCGATGCAGTTACATCTATGTCGGTTGCGTCTCGTGAATACAAAGGATTGACGGGAAAAGTTGATGTAGTGAAAAATATCTTGCTTGAATAGGGTGAATGGTCAATGGAGAATCGTTAACGAGTAGCTGCTCGATGAATGTTTTATAAACTCCCCTTGTGAAGGAACAAATTATTAAAAGAATGTACCACTCCTACGGAGCTCTTTCCTATTATTATTTATTGCTACTGACATCGCGTTCCCGCGGAACTTTAGCGCGTTGATTTCTGGATTCAAAAAGTAAACATGAGAACTAACGATAATTATTTTATAAGCATTGCGCTCATACATTGTGCATACCATCTTGCGAGATAATCATTCGGGTGAAGCGGATTGACAATACAATCTTTTGCTTTTTTCTTTTGATAGATGATATCGCTGAGCGTGGTCATATCAAGATTTGCAATTCCATTTGTTTCAAATTCTTTCAACACTTTTTTATAGCCTTGCATATTGGTGACATAAAATTTTTTGTTCTTATCTGAATCAAGTATATAATCGGGATCAAAATCCATATTGGATAATAATAAAAATTCTGTTTTTGAATTGCTTTTTTTTATTTTATCGATCATCACTTGAATATATTTTTTGAATTCATCAGGAGATAATCGCCAGAAATCATTCATGCCAAAATCAATAATAACCAAATCTGGTTTTAATAGATTAACATATTTGTCGGCATAATCCGCGCCCCAATCAACAGTTGCTCCGGGCAAGCCAGCATTATAAAGCTTGATGTTTTGATGTTTATATTTCTTTCTTAATTCTCTGGCAAGCAATTCAACATAAGTCGGCATGTAAGGAGGCACAGAATCATAGCTACTCACATCAAGCCCGCGAGTGATGCTCATTCCATAAGCAATAATGTTTAAAGGAGATTTTGATTTAAGTTTTGCAATAGTATTTGGCAACAAACTTCCTTTATATGCAGGAGTGGGGTTGTCCCATTTTTCTTTATGCGTGTATGTGACAACAACCCATTGCGATTGCAGATTGAACCAAGCTAAATTATTTTTTCTGTCGAATGAAGTATCAGCCCTGAATGACATTTTTGAATTAACTGTTTTGGTAATAACATTATTTTGAATTGTATAATCTTCACCGATTTTATAATCTGTTTTTAAATCAAAGCTTTTTAGGGAAATGATTTTAGTTGGGGTGAATAATAATCTACCATTTGCTGCTTTATCATTTTCCGAATAAAGCAAAACAGTTTCATTGTAAACAGTGTCACCTTTCCAGAAAGGTTTCATGTATTCATCCAGATTGCAAACCGGTTCATGCTGAACAGAGGGAACGCCAATATTCAATTCTATATCCAAATCATCCACATAAACATATCCTTCTGTTGAATCTCGTTCAATACCAATCATCGCATATTTTCCGAATGGCGGAGCTTCTGTATAATTTCCTGTCTGTTCATATTTTGTTGGAGATATTTTGCCGCCTTTATATTCCATCAATTCACGGTCATGCATATCATAAAACCGAAGTATTGAAAATGCTTTCGTTTCTTCATCGCTGCATTTTATATAAAAATTAAACTGAAGAACGGATAGGGGAGCGATTTCAACCTTTCGCATGACAGATGCATTCTTTCCTATTCTCGCACAATATTTTCCTTCATGCGCATTCATGCTATCAAGAGAAATGTTTTCTTTAGCACCAGATTTTGCCCACCTGTTCAAGCCTGATTCAAATCCATTATTGATTTGTGCGTTAGTGATGAATGATGAGAATAATATCGCAGAGACAAATATTAATATGATAAACCTATTTTTCATCTTTATATTTTATTTCAACATTGCCATTATTAATTGTTAGTGGAAGCCAGATATATCTCGAATCTTCGAGGTTGGTTTTGTTCCATCGATCAGCCAGGAAAATAAATTTTCCTTTATTTAATGGCAATACAAAACTGCTTTGTGAATTGAATGTTGTTGCAGCATCTTTACCTACGCATGGGTTGCCTCGCTGAACCCAATTGCCCATCACGCTATCTGCTACTGAAAGTATTGCTGCATTTGGATCCCAGCCGCTGCATAATGATGTAATCAAATAATATTTCCCATCATGTTTAAACATTGCTGGTGCTTCACGTCTTTGATTTTCTAATATGCGGATATAATTTTTTGTTGGTGAAAGATAATCATTGCTCAACTCACAAATCTGCATGGTATTATTATTCTCCGACGAATAAATCAGATATGCTTTGCCGTTATCATCTTTAAATACAGTCATGTCCCTTGATTGCTGCCCATTTGGTTGAACGCTTTGCAAATATTTATAAGGACCGGCAGGAGAATTGCTGACAGCAACTCCTATATGAGCATAACTGTAATCTTCTTTATCAATATGCACCCACATCACAAATTGTTTTGTGCGCTTATTGTAAATCACTTTAGGCCGCTCTATCACTTTGCTAATGTGAATATCGCTTGTTGAATCTGTTTTGTTAGGAGCGAGGGCAATGCCTTCATATTTCCAATGAACTAGATCTTTGGATGAATAGCAAGATATGCCGCCGGCATCAACCCGATAATCTTCCCAACTTTGATTTGGCACAAGATGCGTTTTGCCTTTTTTTATTTCGCCAAATAAATAATAAGTTCCGTTATAAGAAAGAACGCCAGCTCCATGTGCGTTGATGAAATTGCCTTTGTCGTCTTTCCATTTCTCGAATGGAGGAAGAAGATTGTTTGTGGCTTGTGCGGTTGCTATAAGAGATGAAATCAGACAGCAAAGAATATTTATTATACTTCGGTTCATTCTTTTTTCATTTAATTAAATTTAGAGATTTGCCGACTAGTCGGGTCGTCATTGCGAGGCACGAAGCAATCTGATCTTACAAACACAATCAGCATGCAATTCATAAAGGAGATTGCTTCGTTCCTCGCAATGACGTGCAAGTCGCAAACTAAATTCATTATCAACTATCCATAATCATCTTTGCGCCGTTGCGTCTTTGCGAGACAAATTTTAATATCTCACCGCATACACATCAGCCTTCAATTTCAATTCATCCACTTCATTTGAATAGCATTGAACATGCAAAGGCTTTGAGAAATCAATATCTTTTTTATCAATCTCAACTGCAGCCCATGAAAGCCCGCTCCAAATCATTTTATTATATTCAACATTCCTTGGTAGAGCTTTATCATTTTGCGTGACATTGATGCCAAGGTATGAATCCATTTTCCTTCCATTCGGCGGCGACTCGCCCCATACACGATGTGGCAGTCCATTAGAATTAAATTGCTGCAATATGATGCGCATATTTTTTCCTGCAACAGCTTTTACGTCTGCTTCTGTTGTGTTCTTTTTTGTTGTTGTAAAATTTGCCTCAATAGGAATTATTGCAAGCGGTATGTTTATCGTTTCATCAATTCCTAAATCATATTGTTCATGCACATATTCATCGAAACCGACAACCGCCATTTGCTCTGCACCTAAAACAAGTTCATTGCCTTTTAACCGAGGCTTAAAACCTCCATCGTTATATAGAATTTTTGATGTCGAAGAATTTGCAGGCAATGTGATTGTTTCTATTTGCTGCGATGGATTTATCACTGTGCAAACTATTCCTTTTGTGCTACTCGCTTTAAAACCATAAGGCTTGCCTTTGCCTGGCACTGATCCAAATGTTTCTGTGCTATTAAGTTTTTGCAATGGACAAAATAACCGCTGCGTTTTTGCAAACCATTTTGCGTCTTCATCACTCAGCAATTCGAGATTGCCATGATACACATTCATCCATCCACCACGTGCTAATTCTAAGATCAACATTCCTTTCCAACAATGATTGGCGCGGTAATAACAAGTGCCTGTTTTCCCAATCATGAATGCGCAATTATCTATTCTCTTAATCGGCATTCCATAAGCGTGATATGCGGTTACCTGATGATCGGAATAATTATCCTGCGAACGCCAGATGTTCATCATCGGCACATCAGAAAAACGGGGATCGCCACAATAGAGCGTATCGAAAGTGTCAAGCCATCTGCCATCAATTTTTTTATCGAATGGGGTGAATGTGTTTTCCATATCGCCACCAAAACCATTATAACCTGTTATCACCACATCATTATTTTTTGCGCGGAAGTCCTGCAGCATTTTCATGAATGCTGTTTTGTTTTTTTCTTTTATTTCTTCTGGAGAAAATTTTGGTTTTAATGCTGCGGTCACGGCTTCAAAATATGCGAAATCAAATTTAAAAAGACGAACGCCTTTGTCATACCACATTTGTAATGTGTCTGATAAATGTTTCAGATAACCGCCATCAAACAAACATAAAATATTAGGATCAGCTCCGAGGGAATCTTTCCATTCAGGAATAATATCCAAAGCCGTTTTGCCTCCCATGCTCACAAGATTGGTGGAGAACCACATGCCGGGTTTGATATTATTTTCTTTGCATCCATTAAGCCACTTGTCCGGACCATTGGGCCAATGCTCTTTATGCCATGTTCTATAACCGCCATCTTTGGCAAACCAAAAAGCATCCATCACATAATAATCTATTTTAACGCCATTTGTCTTCAGCCTAATTACTTCATCAAGCTCGCTCATGGCAAGCGTTTCGGTTTGAGCTACATTGTCTGAAAGCTCATCATAAGCTGACCAGTTATTATAAACAAAAATAGGTTCTTTCAAACCATTGAACTCACTGTTATGGATATGCGAAAATGAAGTTTGTCTTGCTAGAGTATTTATGAATGGGTGAGAAGCAATCCCAAGCCCAACTGTATTCCTAATAAAATTTCGCCGTTTCATTGAGCAAGTAATTAATGATAAAAGGAGTTAAACCTGATTTAGCAAATTTCGTAAAACTAAAAAACTTAATGATTAGCCAACTAATCGGATCGTCATTGCGAGGCCTCCGAAGCAATCTGCTGAGAGAACAAAGACATTTCGCTATTCCAAGATCAGATTGCTTCGGAGGCCTCGCAATGACGTGCAGCGCACTAATTAAATTCAATAATCTAAATTCTTTGACTCTTTATACAGCTCGCTAAAAGCACGCTCCAATTCCATTTCCCGAAATCGGGTTTGAAAAGAAATCAATGACGCCATTATTGATAGAGTATAAAGTTTTTATATTCACTCCATTTGTTCGCAGCAATGAGCTTTGCGGCAACTGATAATTCATAAATGTTTTCAGGCTGTCTTCGGAAGTGATGGTTGCATTGCCTGGATGAACAAAGCCAGGATAAATATTCATCCCCACAATTTTTCCTGCAATCATTTCCTGTTTGTTTTGCTGCGCCCATTTTTTAAAATCGGTAATATTCTCAGCATTGAATTGTCTCGTGATGCTCCACCAATCATTTCCGAGATATACATCACCGTTATTCCTCAATCCTTTTATCAAACTATCTTCTGCCACAAAAATATTATTATAGAAAGCAAAATTTTTACGCATGCTCAATTCAGAATAACTGATAGCCGCTTCGTGCGTGTTGTAAATGGTGTTGTTGTAAAAAAGACAATTATAAAACTGATTGGCATCGCGTGAACTGTTCCAGATATAAATGCCAGCTTTTCCATCTGACACCAGCCCATCGTTCTCACTAATATTAAAACGAAAAACATTATCGTGCCATGGGCTTGCATACAAGTATTGAAAAATGCAATAACCCGCTCCTTGATTTTCATAAGAAAGATTGTATTGAACAACTGAATTGGTAACGCCACCATCCAAATCAAAACCGCCGCCATCTGCACCACCAACTGATGTTTTGTTATGATAGGAGAGACAATGCTGAATGGTTACGCTATCTGCTTCATAAGCCCAAATACCAACAGGACCATTTCCAATTCGAGGCATGTCCCAACCATTGTTTGTTGCCGTGCAATATTCAATCATCACTTTTCTACAATTGCCAACAACAATTCCATTGCCGCTATGATTGGTTAAGTTCGTCGGATCGCCGGGATTGTTTTCTGCTAAACAATGACCGAAATAAATATTGTAGCTGCTTTCTTTTTTTCCGTAAGGTCCTTCAATGGAAATTCCGGCAGAACCATTTTCGTACGCATATACATTATTGTTAGTAACGTTGGAAGAAGCGTAAATCAATAACCCTGATTTTTGAAAACCAGAAACCTCAATACTATTTATATTTATATTTTTTGAAAGATTAATAATCACGCCGTCTTTTGTGTTCCCTGCTTTTCTTCCGTTGCCTTTGAATTGCAGGTTAGAAATATTTATGTAAGAAGCTTTATAAACAGTCAGCGCAGTTCCATTTCCTCCATTGATAATTGCGGTTGCATCATTATTTCCATAAGAGCTGATGAGAATCGGATTATCCGCAGTGCCGTATTTTGTTGAATCAATCAATATACTTCCTATGAAAGCATCACCGCCATTAAAATACACAGCATCGCCAGCATGAAGTGGCAACGCATTTAATTTTGCAATGGATTGAAAAGGATGATCAATGCTTCCATCATTATTATCATTGCCCGATGAATTGAAATAATATTTAGTTGGTTTTATAACAGTATTATTTTTTGCAAGATTTTTCTTCGAACAAAAAATCATAGTGCTGATAATAACAGAAAAGAAAAGTATTTTGAAAAGTGCAAGCTTCTTCAATTGGAAAGATTTTGTATTATAAAAGAAAATCAAGAGACAAATGTATTGCCTCTTGATTGGAATTTATTGATTAATAGCCAGGGTTTTGTTTAAGCTTCGGATTTAAATCTATTTCCTGCTGAGGGATTGGGAAATATTCATGTTTTCCTGCTGTAAACGTAATACCGGTCAAATCATTTGGAAGCCTTGGGGTTTCTGCAGTGAGATAAGACGTGATATAATCTGATGCAATTCCCCAACGGACTAAATCAAAAAAACGATGCCCTTCAAGAGCCAACTCAAGCCTTCTTTCAAATCTAACTGCATTCCTTGCTACTGTTGCGTCCGTCCATGGATCGGTATATAAGCCTACATAATAATTAGCTGATGGTAAGTAATTGCCAATATAATCATACGAGACCTCAACCTGCCGTCCATTCATCGCTCTCGCCCTCACATAATTTACAATAGTTCTTGCGTCGTCAATATCGCCTGTTTCAACATCGCATTCTGCAGCCCACAGCAAAACATCAGCAAAACGAATGATACTATAATTAACAGCGCTGCCAAGCAAATATCCTTGCGCATAGTAATCGCTATATATCCCGACCTGACTGGCGCGATAATTATTTTTGACAGGCGAATAAGGACCTCCAAAAGTTCTGTCATTGATCCAGCCATAACTTGGATCAGAAGTTGGATAGGAAGAATAACCCGTTGCATTTGATCCATAGTAACTCGGCGATGCCCAGTCTAAATAAGGTACAGCTCTTCGGCCAACAGTCCAATCTAATCGCGGATCGACAGTGCCTTGATAAGTTGAGTAAGTATAATCAGAAGCACTTACATTTTCATCATTGGTCATGTTAGTAACGTTGAACGTATCTAACATAGGCAACCCATTCACATCTGTTTTAAAAGCATTCACTAAATTAAAACTTGGCTGTTTCCATGTAGTATAAAAACTGCTAAGCGGATAAAACGCAGGCGTGTTAGCGGACTCTCCAATATTTTCATTACCACCATTTGATCCATCATTCACAGAAAATTCAATTTGAAAAACTTGCTCTTCATTGTTTTCCAATGCAGCATTAAAATTGTCATCAAAATTTACAGTCAATGCATAGGGTTTGCCCTGAGAGTTAACGCCATTTCCATGTCCACCATAATTTGCAGGTATAATTGAATCAAGCAGTGCCTTTGCTGCTGTAAAATTTTTTTCAAACATGTAGCATTTTGCAAGGTAACATGCGGCTGCCCATTTGTTGGCCTGTCCTTTTAGTGTTTGTGTTCCAGGAAGATTGTTGAAAGCAAAACGAAAATCTGCTTCAATTTGTGGCCAGATGCTTTCCGTGTTTGGCACTTTAAAGTCAGTCACGTTTTCATCAATGTATGGAATATTATTCCATATTTTTTTTGCATCAAAATGAAAGTGGCCGCGAAGGAAACGAGCTTCAGCTATTGCTTCAGTCTTTTGATCAGGGGTCATGTCAGTTGCAGCATTTGCTGCTAATATCACTGCATTGCTTCTTGATACACCATCGTAGCACGAGCGCCATTTATCTGCAAGGTATCCTGTTGAAGGCTGTGTGAGGAAATGCTCAATGGTCAATCCATCTGCTCCATCATTTGTGCCGCCTCTGTAAGCATCGCCAGAAGTGATGTCGCCATATATCCAGTTGGTGCCCGAAGTGCTCCACCAACCTGAATGTATTGTTAATCCGGTGACATCATGATAAGTACCAACAAGCAATTGCATTACACCAGTTTTATTTGCAAGTGCATCAACTGTGACAACATTAGGAGCTTCCACATTCAAAAAACTTTTTTTACATGCGCTTCCGATCAGGAGTAACAAACATGTAATGGATAGTAATCGTTTCATATATCAAATGATTTTAAAAATATTTTATAATCCAAGATTCAGGCCCACGAGAATTTTTCTCGCGATAGGATAGTTGCCTCCAAAATCGACACCTGCATTTGTTGCGCTGCCAGTGCTGATTTCCGGATCGATGCCTGTGTATTTTGTGAATGTAAAGAGATTGAATCCCTGAACATAAATGCGCAGTTTGCTAAAAGCTTTTGACTTTGGAAATGTATAACCAACCTGCAAACTTTTAATGCGCATATAAGATCCGCTTTCAACAAAAAAGCTCGATGGGTTTACATCATCTGACCCATTGCTATTCCAAATAGGCAACTTTGCACCTGTGTTTGTTGGGCTCCATGTGTTTTGCGATCCTTCGCCTTGTGCCCCAGGCCAAACTGAATATGCTCTCCAATAATTGAAAATCTTGTTGCCATAAACTCCTTGAAAGAAAATACCCAAATCAAAATTCATATAACTGAGATTCAGGTTGTAACCATAAGTGAATTTCGGATGTGGGCTGCCAATAAATGTTCTGTCGTTATCATCAATTTTGCCATCAGGTTTTCCATTAGCACCACTCACGTCTTTGAATTTAAAATGTCCTGCGGCGTTGGCTGCTGTAAGTCCAGGTTCAGTAACATTATAATTATTATAATCAGCAGCACTTTGAAAAATCCCATCTTGTACCAATCCATAAAAACTCGATACTGGTTTTCCAACAACACTTCTTGTTAAGGAGAAATGAGTGGGGGCATAAGAATCGCCATCAAGATGTGCGGATGTATCTCCATCGATGTACAAAACTTTGTTCCTATAAGTTGCTATATTAAAACTCATTTCATACCTGAGTTTTCCAATGTTGTTTGTATATCCTAATTCCAATTCAATTCCTTTGTTTGAAAATTTCATAATGTTCTCGTAAGGCGCAAGTGCATCACCTTGCAAACCTGTCACGGGAACAACAGCCAATAAATCTTTAGTCACTCTGTTGAACCAACTGAATGACATGTTCAATTTATTTCGGAAGAGAACAGCATCAAAACCAAGGTTAGTAGTTTTATTTGTTTCCCAATGTATGTATGGATTGCCAATCTGATATAAACCAACTCCTGTCAATGCAGAATTGTTGGTTCCTCCCAAATCATAACTGCTCACATAAGAATAGGTGTTATATTGATTTTCATATAAACCAGATGGGATTGCATTGTTGCCGTTTGTTCCTACTGCAGCCCTGATTTTTAAATCATCAACCCATGTCACCTGATTCATAAAGCTTTCTTTGGAGATGCGCCAGCCAGCACTGTAAGAAGGAAATGTTCCCCATTTGCGCAATGGCCCGAATTTAGAAGAACCATCTCTGCGCACAACAACACTGAAAAGATATTTATCGAGCAATGAATAGTTCACATTGCCGAAATAAGAATTTTCTGTTTCAGCATCACTGCCACCATTAACCGTATTAAATATCCCACCCGTCGTGTCAACAGGAACACCATTGCTTAAATTTAGATAAGATGGAATGGTATAAGGAAGATTGGGCGTTGTTGCGCCACTATTACGCGATACGTACTTGCG
>CAIYPC010000340.1 GCA_903927975.1 uncultured Bacteroidota bacterium
CGCTTCGTCTCCATTTAGTCCATCAATTTTTGCAAAGTCAGTCGCATGGAAATTCAAAGCATCAGCAAAAACCTTACTATAGATTTGAGTAAATGGAATATTGTGTTCGAGGGTGATTGCAATTTTATGTGAAATATCGGCAACTTTTTGTATGCCTTTTTGAACTACTCCGACTGCATTTTTCGCTGGAGTTTGGAAATTTTCATCTGTCTCAAGACCTCTGTACCCCTTAGAACCTGTATGACTTCCAAGGATGCTACTGTTATCCCCGAGAGATTCCATAGCAGCGGTATTCACTCCAGTCTTTGCAAAAGTACTGAATGTTTCTTTTTCAATCTGACGAGCAAGATCAGGATGATCGCCACTAAGGGATAGAGTTGCAAGACGTCGAACAATCAGCCCCATAGTATGGTTTGTGATTCCAGAAACGTATGTTTTGAGCGGAGTTGCAATGTTTGTAATCAAATTATTTTTTGAGATTTCAATGAGATTTTTTGCGATGTTTACTCCCGAAGATTCAGGAGAGAGACTGCGAACATACTGTCCGAAGTTACTTTTTGCTTTAAGGTATGCATCGCTTACTCCACTGAGATTTTTTTCATCAGTTCCTTGGAATACATCCTTAAGGTTCTGAATCTTTTCATCCACTTCTTTTGGGAGAACGTCCCCATATTGTTTCTTAAGAATACTCGAAAGCTTTCCCACTGTTTGCTGAGTGAGTCTTTTGTCTGCATTTTTTTGCTGACGTGCAGTTTCTTTATCGAAATCCTTAAGTTCTTTTTCACGAGCGCGGGCTTCGTTCTGTTCTATTTTTTGATTGATGCGCTCAGTCTGCTGTTGTTCTTTGTACTGTTTCTTTTCGAGATCGCGTTCAGCTTTTTGCTCGAGATAGTCTGAGAACTTTTTATCACGAGCTTCTTCGCGAGCAAGTTCACGTTCGACTTGTTGCTTTGCACGAAGAGCATCGTTCTTAGCTTTGTTTTCAGCACGAATTTTATCACGCGCTGCTTTTCTATCATCGAGAACTTTTTGACGTGCATCGTTGCGGTCTTTTTCGATTCGGTCTTTCTCATCCTGAATATCTTTCATTTGAGATTTCAAACTCTCAACGTCTGCTCGCTGTTCAGGAGTGAGATTTAATTTTTCAGCAGTCTTAAGAAGATCGCCAACATTTTTCACATTATTGCGATTGTCGGCATTTGCCTCGTCTACTTTTTGAGCGAGTTCGTGGATTGTCTTTGCTTCTGACTCAGAAACCGAGATCCCAAGGTGCTGTTTTGCAGCATCTGCAAGGAATGCTTCCTGTTCCTTTGGATTCAAAAGTCTGTCCATTTTTTCAATCTTCGAAAGAAAATCAGTACGAACTTCAGGCTTCAAACCTCCGAGAGTTTTTACGAAATCAATCAGTCCGCGCTGCTGGTCTTTTAAGAGAAGTTTGTTTTCAAAAAGAGTGTTGGCATCTTCTCCGTATTCTTTTCCAAGAACCTTGTCGAACACTGCGCGTCGGACTTCTGAGTCTTCGCCTGATAATCTTGCAACGTCAAGCTCGCCACTTTTAATGGCGCTGAGAAATTTATTCGTGATTTCTTTTGGGAGACAGATTGACATATTAACAGGTTATGTTTTTAATAAACTCCTCAAGTTTTGGAAACGATTTCTTCTCAACGATTTTGTCCTTTATAATTCTAGCACCTTTTTCCTTAAGGACAGATTCTTTTCGCTTGACTGTTGTGCCTTCTTTTTTGGCTTCCTTTTCAGCGAATTCCTCGCGAGCTTTCGTTTGTTCTTTAATGGCACGGACTGTCTCTTTACCTGCTGTCTCTGTCCTTGAGCCACCATACTTGGCAGATTCAAGCTCCGATGCATGAGTACTGAGATCTGTGGCGTGCTTAGAGCCGGCGAGATCGCGCAAAAGGGCATAGTTACCATTCTTGTCAGCGTATTCAACCATAGCGTTGTGTAGGATCTGTGGAGGCACTCCCTCGGGTGCTTCTTTGTCCCCAAGCGCGACCTGCTTTGCTTCTTCAATATTCGAATCCATAAATTTCGCAACGTTCTCTATTTGAGTCTTACGTTGGCCCTCAGAAGAAGCGAACTTTGCTTGTTCGTCTTCGGGTATATTATCGAAGCCTTTTTCAACCAATCTTCGATTGACGTCTGATGCTTTACCGGTTATTTTGTTGCCTGGCTTGCTTTCTTGAACTTCTGGAGGTTTTGACTCAACTCCTTGTGGACTTGTTCTGGTGTTTTCCCCTTTGTTGAAATTAGGGTGATCAGATGCTTTTTCATAATCTCTAGTATACACACCATCTTCAATTTTGCCAAGGGGGACAGTTTCAAAGCTAGAGAGATCGAAAACAGCCAATTGTTTAGCTTTCATTGCCTCTTCGTAAGTTTCTGGGGTATTATCTCCAACCTTACTGATGTCCATGTATATATTCCCATTGTCTTCCCATATACCTAGATGATTACCTGGTTCCTTCAATTTATCGGCATGATCTGCCATATACTGGGCTGTTGTTTCTGCGGTAAATTTATCCTTTGGAATTACTCTTTCTGTATCTTTGTATGGTGAATAAGCAACACCTTTTGATGGTTGATCTCCTTCAGCCGAGATTGTCACCCCTCCATTTTCAACGGTATTTTTGTATGCAGTATCACTTATTTTTTCATGGGTAACTTGCGCAACTTTCTGAGCAGAATTTTCAACAGAGATTTGTTCTGGAGTTTTTTCAGTAGTAGGGTTTGCGACTTTATCAGCAGCAGCGTCTACTTTTGCCTGTACTTCTTTCTGTACTTCTGGATGTTGAGTTGCTAGTTCGTTTGCATGATCGATGATTGTTTGTGCGTCTGTCTTTCCATATTTTTCATCGAGGGCATTTTGAATGATTGTTTTTGTTTCAGGCTTGAGATCACTGAAAGTTCTTACACCATTCGCAACCTTGAACGGTTCTCCCACGATGTTTGTCTTGGCAATTTCTCCAGCTTTCCCGAGAGCAATCTGAGCTGCGAGTGCAAAAATATCCCCAACTCCTTCTTTGAGTGTCTGTTTTTCTGCTGGGTCTTTGATTGGCAATTGGTCAACAATTTTTTGACCTGCTGCACTTCCTCCTTCACCTGCTGCTGTAAATGCTGTGTCGATCCCTTTTGCTACTGTACCGATTACAGGAAGATCCTCCGCTGTTTTGAACAAAGCTGAAATTGGAGAAAAAGCTACTCCTGCTAATCCTGAGATGGCTTTCAGTGATTCCCCCATTGAACCGGCGCCTCCTTCTTTTTGGAAGTCTTGCATTGTACCGTCTCCTTTAAGATTTTCTTTCAAACCATTCCATGCGTCACTGAAAGAGTTCAAGAAATCACTTGGAATTTTTTCAGTATTTCCAAGACTAAGAGGATTCGCTTCTATCTGTGCAAGATCTGCTTTAGTTCCCGCGAATGTATCATTTTGATCTGTTTGTGTTGGTGTCTGAACTTGAGTTTGAGGAGCAGGAGACTGAGATTGAATTCCGCTGGATTTAAGAAAACTCGAAAAAGCTGTTCCACCTGTTGGAGCTGGAGCAGTGTCTTGAGCTGGAGCAGCCGCTGGTGCGGGTGTTCCGGAAGCATTTGAAGAAGCAAAGGTTTCGAATGCTGTTGTCATATGTTTTATCCGTTAGCTAAAATCTGATCAGCTTCTGATTTTGTGAGTCCGTAGTTTGCATAGTTGTCATCCTTTTCAAGAGAAGGAGTGATCTGTCCATTTTTGTAAAGTTGAGTCATAAAAGCAACCTTATTAATTCCAGTTGGAAGATTTGGAAGAACTGAATTTTTAATATAGTCGTATGTGAAATAACCTTGTGGTCCTAGGTTTGCTGGGTCTTTGAAGTCTGTATTTATTGCATCAGTTGCCCCCTTCGCAAATGATATAGCGTTCTGAACATCTTGTGATGTTAAACCGTATGTGGTATCGATAAGTGGATTTTTAGCACCAATATCATTGAGTTGTGTTTGAGAGATTGGTTTGTCTTCTGTTGATTTGTCGAGAGATTTTTCCTGAAGAGCTGTTGTGAGATTGAATTTTGTTTGTGTGTCTTGTTCAGAAGCAAGGGCGTTTGTAAGCGCTGTTGGACTGATTCCATTATCGGAGGCAGTTTGAAGAATAAATGCTTCTTTCTTTTCCGGTGGAAGACTTTGAAGAGTTTTGTATGCGTATGGAGCAACACTTTTTGCAACAGTAATATCGTGAGTTTGCTGAGTAAGCTGTTGAGTGATCGCTGCTTGTTTTTCTTTTTTGATTGAATCAATTTCAGCGAGTGCATCTTTCAATGAAACAGCGTCCTGGGTTTGACGTGCTTGTTGAGCTTTTGCTACAGCAAGATCTTCTTGTTTTTGAATACCTTGAATCTTTGTCGTCAAATCATTCGCTGCGCCAATCAAACGACCGGCTTGAAGTTCTGGTGCAACCTCAGCGAGTCCTGATTGAATACCGAGTGTCTGTAATCCTGCACTGTATGCGGCGTAATCACTCTGTGCTTTGTTTTGCAAATTACTTGCTTGTGTCGTTGCCGTAGCAATATCATTTTTTTCAGCAGCAGCGTTTGTTGTGTCTGTTCCAGCTTGAAGACCCGAAACTTGTTTCTCGAGAGCTGCCAAATATGGATCTGGTTCAGATGTCATTTTATCCAATGTAGACCCTCCTTGATCGAGAGTATTGCTTGCCATTGTCGAAGAAACGATACCGGGATTTGGGTTATCAATTGGTTGATTAACAGAACTTGGTTGTGCAGTCTGTATATCTGACTGCACAAGTGGCGCTGAGATTGTTGGTGTTGGATCTGCCATATGTTTATGTTGATAGTATTGCTACCAATAATGTATCTAATTGATTACTTGGCGGAGTATATGTCCAAGATGAAGTGATTGGAGCACCATACATTCCGTCAGAATATTGATTATTCGTATATGTTGCAGCGATTGTAATTCCGAGAGCAGATGCAAGCGGAGTTGTTATATCGGAAATAGGTGCGCCAGGATTCTGATTCCCAAGAAACCCAGGAGTAGTATTCGCAATATAAAATCCAAAATATAACTTACCGACTTTCAGATAATGAACTGTCGTACTTGCTACAGTAACTGTACCAGAAGTAATACTACCTGGAGTAATATTATTCACAATAATTTGTCTTGCTGTTTGTGCCATATGATTAAGGATTTATCGTTCCTAAATAACTCGACGAGAAATTCATTTTTGCACTTGAACTAGATATCAATACTCCGACAGGTTTTACAATCAGTCCTGATGTAGAAGTATCTGGCGTGAGCGTCATTGCGCCTGGAGTTGATTGATCGAGAAATACTCCTTCCCCTGGAGTTCCTGACGGAATTCCAGACCCTGTATAACCCATTATATTTTGAGAATATACAAAGTTATCAGCATCAATAACTGATGTTACGATTCCAACTACTTCAGCATCTGATGTCGTATCTCCTTTTGCTAACGCATAAGTATCGCTTGTTCCTGCAGATTTTAGAAGCTTGCCCTGAGAGAATCCATGAGCTACTTGGTGAACACTTTCAACAATCGAACTTCCTGAGACGCTTCCTGTATTTACAATAGTTGTCGTACCACCAGTTGAAGTAACACTTATTCCAGCTCCTGCAGTAATAACTTGAGCAGCAGTTGTGTTACCGTTAATACTTGTAATTCCAGATCCACCTCCACCAGTATTTGTGATAGTAGTCGTTCCTCCTGTTGAAGTAACACTTATTCCTGTACCTGCAGCGATCACCTGAGCTGCTGTTGTGTCTCCGTTAATACTTGTAATTCCAGATCCACCTCCACCAGTATTTGTAATTTCAATTTGCTCATCACCTCCTGGTGATAGAACTGTAAGAGAAATTCCAGTACCTGCAACAAGTTTAGCAGCGAGACCTGCAGGTGTTGTATCAGAAGAATCTACACGAACATTGTGGTCAGTAATAGTGATTTGGGCGTGATTTCCTGAAGGATTAGTTGTCGATTGTCCGTCACCTGTAAAATTCAGAGTATCTGGATTGGCGATAACCAAAGTACCATTTTCTTGTACCGTTACAACTTGGTTTACAAGGCCACCAATCTGTGAAATACGAAGGAATCTACTATAGAAAACTGCAGGGTTTGAGATTACTGCTTGAGCTGTACTTCCATGACTTACGATAAGTGAAGGAACACTCTCATATGGCCATTGGTACCCAAGACCTCGATTATCGAGTGTTGTAAATGAAATACGGCAAAGACCAGAACCTCCGTAGTCCTGTTCAACAGCAGTGATACGAACGACTTCTTCTTTTCCGGGGATTCCTTGATCAAGAACCAAATATGCTTCAGTTGTTGTGTGGAAATCAGCAAATTGAATTGGAGTTCCATCAGGATAAGTAAATGTTTTCAAAAATAGATACAAATCTGTGGCACTGAGAGACATCGCAAAATCAAATGGTTGTGCTTCAACAAATTCATCAATAACAACATCTGCGGCTGGCGTAGGAATTGGAGGTGGAACAATTGCTGGAATATATTGAACGCGCATGAGAACCGCATCGAGATATAATGTATTATCTGCGATGAGGGTGAATTTTATATTGTTTACAGTATCTGAATCCCATGTCGTACCAAAAAGCGTCGGAGTCAATGTGTAAAAAGTATTTGTACCATCGAATCCTGAAAACGGAGGTGTGAGGGGATATGAATATGTTACTCCAGTGAAATCATCAACAGCATAGATGCTCAAATTTACAGGATTTACTCCTCGATACCCGACGACCTGAAGAGTAATGTCCAATATTGTAGCTCCGTAAGGAACTCCTGGATTGAATGTTCCAACAGTCAAAATATTTGCGGGACCAGAAGCAATCGCAAACTGCCCGTCGACAAGTAAAATATTCTCGGGTGTCATCCAATCAGCACTCGGAACTGAGTTCGGAGTGATTGTGGTTGGAAGATTATAAGAAGTGTAGATTGACATGTATGATTTTATTATACCATTTTTAATAATTAAACAAGAGCGCCCGGATCAACAATACTTTGGTTATCGATTGATGGATCTGACAAGTCAGTACCGAGTGAGATCAACGACCAATTTTGCTCCATATCAAGGGATCGTATCTCAATATTTCTTAAATAATACCCGATATTCTGAAACGTTTTAATGTATCGGAAGTTTGTAGGTACTGGCGTTGGACTGTTTCCCAATCCGTGGTACCCAAGACTTGACTTACCAAGAGATGAAAGATCAGCAGGTGGAGTGAATCCTTGTTTTGTTACCCATGGTTGAATCACTCCAGATCGTTGTAAATTTGTAATTGCTGAACCTCCTACAACGGCATTAATCTTCCATGTAATAACCGGTTGTCCTTGCATGTACCCTTCAAAGCCGATAGCTGTCGTGCCTTTGAATGTATATCTGGATTTTCCTGCATCATAGGGGAAAATTATTCTTGTATCAATCGGGAATTCCCCAAGGTCATTCAAACTGTCTGTAAAGAGTTGGTATGTTTCATTTCTTTCGTATGAGTGAGCGCAGAGTTGATTGTCGATAATTGCAAGTCTTCCGATTGTTCGTCCGAAAGTATTCGGAGCTTGCCAGTAGTTTTTAAATTGATCGTGAATAAAGAGCATTCCACTTTCTGGAACGCTGAAATATTGTCGACGTTCAAAGTATCGAATGTTTCCATTCTCCCAGTTTGCATTGACGAAATCGGTGCGGACTTCATCAGAAATACTTCGGACTTGTGGAAGTTCAAGAAGTTTCAAACGACCGAGAACATCAAAAGTTTTATCCTGTGAAATAACAGAGAATTGATTTTGAATATAGTTTATAAGATATGGGTAGAGTGGTTTGTTTCTAGGTTCAGATTTCAATCGATTTGTAATGATAGATTCATTCAAAAGATTCGCTGAAAGCTGTGTTCCAAGTTCATAGTAGTGTCCAGCTTGATCTATCGCGTAAATTGTTTTTTCTTGAGGTTGAGCAGCCCATCCATTTGAATCAAGAAGTCCAGTATAACCTTCGCCGGGGAAACGACTTGGAGATGAATACCAGAACTGAGTCCAGCTTTTTGTAACAGTAGGAAATGCTGTAATTGTCCATGCATCACCAACTGCGTGGCCCGTCTTGTTTGCAAAACTAACACTAATACCCATCGAGAGAGATTGTGCTCCACCTGTAATATTTATATTTGAACCTTGTGTGACTCCATTAACAGCCCATGAAAATGTGTCATTAAGACCGATGGTAAGATCAAAGGAGTCCCCAACTGCGTGACCTGATGCATTTGAAAATTGAATAGTGAGTCCGTCTGGCAGAGAAATAGGAGTCGTCACCAATGCAACAGGAGCACCAACAGCGGCACCATTTTTCATTACTTGGTACCAGTTCTCACTTGAAATAGCACCAGGGCTTGCAATAAAAGTAGCAAGAGCTCCTGAGCTGTTACCAGTGATCGTATCTGTAATATTGAAACCAATCGTTGTTGTCATTGCCACACCGAGTCCATAAATACCCACAGAGTGTGTTAAGTGAATAATTACTCCTTCTGCGCCTGATGTTGATCCACGAATAGTTTCTCCAACGACAAGGTTTCCTGAACCTACTGTTTCATCTGCGACAAGAGAAACATCTCCAACCATCAATACACTGTATCTATTTGTGACACCAGCCGCACCAGAATAACCAGAAGTGTTGTATACACCATCGTTTAAGTTTCCACCCCCTCCTGAGTTAAATTGTTGAATGTTCGGAGCTACTGAATCGATTGTGACGGTATAGTTATTGTTTATTGTGCCAGTGTATGTTCCTGAAAAAGTTGCATCGTTCAAAGCTGAAGAAACAATCGCACTTGGGACTGTGATGCTTTGAATTTGATTTCGATTCCAAGAAACGAAATAGTTTCGAGATGTCCAAGAGAAATAATAAACTTGGTTATTTATTGCAGTACACACATCAAGAACAACGGTACTGCTTGCTGGAACATCTTGTTGGATTTGCTGGAAAGCCATATCATCGAGAGATATTCCAGAGGTTGAAGAAACTGTAATTGTATTGGCATTAAATGTTGAAGTAACTGTGTAAGCAACTCCGTTAACGACGATTGTTGCCACACCTTCCGGTGGATCAACGAAACCATACTGAGACCATGTTTTTCCTGATGTAACACTGAGATTTCCGGAACCTATTGCGATTATTGGAGTAGCTCCGCCGCTCCATGAACCAATAGATGTTTCACCTCGAGTAAAAATTAGACGGGGAGTAAGGTTGATTGTATCAAACTGTTCAGCCCAGAAATATTGATGAGTTGACAATAAGGCTATAGATGGAGCTGTTTCATTTACTTGATACCATTTTTTTGTACCTGTATCGACTCCTCCATAATAAATAGGAAGCCATGCTTCAACAACATCTCCTGCCGCAGAAGTTCCACTATAGAAAACACGGATTGGAATCGTCCAACCAAAAGCATTAACAAAGTCATCGTAAGAACTATGAATTCGATGAGCAATAACCCAGTATGAATCAGTATTTGATCCAACCGTTCCCTCAGCTCCAAGATAGTCTATACCACCACGAACATCAACCTTTTCCCCGGATGGAATAACCACATTCTGAGTTCCAGGTGCCAGTTTAGTAACAGGCATGTTTGTGACATCCTGATAGTTTGCATATCCATTAAATTGTGATTGGTATCGGATTATTGTGCTCATAAAATTTACATTCCAGGGCCATTACCATTAAAGTCATCTGCATGATCGTAGTGTTGGCCATCAGTTCCACGATTGTTGTAACCAAACGGAACACCGAAGTTATAAAATTCTTGTTGCTCATCGATAAATTCTGCCTTGTGGAATTTATTGTATTGGACATATTTTGCAGAAAGTGATTGTTCAAGTTGGCCGATTTTTCCAAAAATCAGACCTTTTCGATTCATCACCGTATCGGTAAATACTTCTTGCCCTAAAACAACAGCCAATTCTTCAACTAGAAGTTGGTATACTTCAAATTCAACGTGAATAATGTCACTAAGATTGCTTGCATTTTCTTTCCAGATGCCGTCTGTATCTTCATATAGGTATTTTGAAATATATTGAATTCCGAATACAACTCCGAATTTCGCGATGATGTTATCAAAGCGAACATTTCGCATTGGTGTTGTTGCATTTGTAACACATGTAAGTCGAACCGCAGCAATATTTGCAGGATTTGGAGTTCCAACCGTTGTCATTCCATTATTTGAATCAAGCAAGAAACCAAGAAGATTTGGACCTTCTTGAAATTGCGGACAATCATGTGGAGAATTTACAGTCATTGAGTAATAATCTGTAGTCAAATCCATAGGGTTGGAAAAAAGATCAAGAGTAACTGTCTGAAGTTGATTCAAATCTTCAATATCAAGCCATGTAAAAACTTTTCCGCGAATGAAGAATTGCGAGAGGTCAATAGGTTCAAGTGTTGTGTTTATAATACCCCCCGTATTTGTTGATGTGTTCAAATTTACACGAACAGATCCATTTCCTGAAAGGTATGTAAGATTATCTGTAACAATATCTTCTGCGTTTCCGAATGTATACCAAAGACCATTGTTGTCGATAGCGTTCATATTGTGAATAACAAGACCACCGCCATTGTTTGTTGCAGCATTGCTTACTCCGGTATTTTGTCCAGCAAGGTAGCCCATATCAGAAACTTTTACGAATTTTCGTCCACTTTGATATTCAATAGTGAAAAGGTTTTGATCGTTTACACGATATTGATCAAAACGACGATTTGTCGTCTGGATCATCGGAAAGTAAAATGTGTCAGTATTTCGACGTTGATCAAGACGGAACCACTGCATGACGTTTTGTTGATCCATATCATTTGGACATTCAAAACGATTCACTTGGTCATACAGTGCATTTTCAATGATTGTGCGTCGCGAAAGATCCTTTGGTTTTATTTTTCCCAAAAGATTTCGCGAAGCCTCAGAAATAGAACCATAAATATCTCGAGCATTCGAGGTGCTTTGTGGTGAAATCTTTCGATTTGCCGCCGTTATTAAATCATTGACTGTTGGGAATGCCATATATTTTATTGAAGCCCGTCGTGCTTAAGAATAATATCAAGCTTTGCATTTATCGCCGAAATTTGTGGATTGAGTTCATTTACAGTTGCACCCAAAACATTAGCTTGGTTTTCATCAATCGAAACTTTGTTTGTCAAGTCGTCAAGATTGGTCTGAACATGTAAAAATGCACCGATACCTGTAATAACCATTGACATAAAAATCAATGCAATATGCCAGTTCCGCGCCAAAGAACGAAAAAATTCCGGTGCATTTTCCTGTGAATTTGGATTATATGTAGTGTCGGTTGCCATATTTTTATGCAGTAAATCCTAGAGTCGAAACAAATAAACCTTTCAAATCAGATAATTCGGTTTCTCTTGCACTATTTGCAGTAACTTGATTTGCAAGGCTAGTTGCCTGATTTTTGTTTGCATTAACCATTTGCATCAATCTTGTCCATGTCATGGTGACAATACTGTTATCTTCAAGCAAAACATCTACATTTTTTAGTGTATTGTCTGTTACTGATGTTAAATTTGATCCCCAACTCACACTCACTACTGTTTTTCCGTTGTATGTCATATATTTTTATATTTATAATAACTTAATAATAAAACGCTAACTTAGTAACAATAAACTCGCTCCAGCATCATACAATGTTCCGAGTGGTATCGAACTTACTGTCGTTACGACAATCGTTGTACCCTGTCTTGCTCTGATTGTTTTCGGCATAAAACTATGATTTCCAGCAGTGTTAATTACAGATGCAAATGGAGAAGTGTCTACACAAAGGGCAATCGTATTAACAACACCAAACTCATCTGTATAAATAACCTGAATCTGAAGAATGCCTCCTGCTGCAATTGTCTGAGCGTTGATGTATGCGTTAATCTGGTATGTAGACGGAACAGCGAGGGCAGGGACGACATAATTGAATAAGGGTGTTGTATTAGTGAGATTTACTGCATTATGTGCGATAACGACTCCTTTTTGTCCATTGCGAACCGTACGCCATTTTGTATTACTTTCTCTTTCAAATGTCGTTGAACCATACACAAATGCAACACTCGCATCATCAATTGTTGCTCCTAATGATTGAACAGCAACTTGAGAATTGAAACTGGAAAGACCATCCAATTCCGTAACTGTAAACAGGGTTCCAATTGGTGCTTCTACAAGTGTTCCCGCAGACGGTAATTTCACATTTGTTGCTCCAGATGCTGTCGAAAGTACAAGTTGTGAAAGACCCTTAAAACCTGCTGAATAGTCAATTGTTCCTGAATATTTTTGATTGTGGATTGATGGTTCAACAAGGGTTCCTTTATTTTTTATAAGTTGATTTTTGTCATCAACAGTATTTAATGTTCCATTACCAATACTACTGACATCTCCTGTTTTAATAATTCCATTTTGACCATCCGCAACTATCATACGACCGAATGCAACTGTAATATCTTCCTCCCAGCCTAAGAACGGTCCAGGTGTAGGACTCGCTCCCAAATCATGTCCTGTGAGTGAACCAAATACAACTTCAACTCCGAAAGAAAGTGGTTGCGGAGAACCTGTTATAACAACGGCAAGCGCACTATTTCCGAGAGTATCTTGGAATGCAAATGTGTCGGGATTATTTGTTACAGCAGTTGAAACAAGAGTATCTGATGTCATTGAATCAGTCACCGTGTCTCCGACATTCCATATCCCTCCAGTTGTTCCTGTGACAATGAGAGTTCCTGCACCATCATCACTCACAACCGTTGCTGTCGCAGTCCCTCCCGAAACCGAATTGTCTACAGTGTCACCTGGATTGAATACTCCAGTCTCGGAAGTGTAATTGATGATCCAATTTCCAATACTGACGATCCATACATTGTAATTATTTGAGACAAGTCCTGAATATGATCCTCCCCATGTAAGATCATCAAGTCCAGTGCCAGTAAAAGGAATAATGGTTGGTGTGATGACCTTCATGCCATTCACATAAAATTGAGAGTTTGTATCATCGATATACCAAAATGTCTGGTTATTTAGAAGACTTAAATCTCCAATTCCATATTGACCACCGATATAATCAATTCCTAGACCAACACCTGTTAATCCATTTCCAAGAACATTTCCATAACTCACGAAGGTACTAGTTCCAGGAGAATTTAAAAGTTGCACAAATGTTGCATTTGTACCTGAAAATTCTCCAAGGATATATGATTGTCCTATAAAATCAAGATTGAAAGCATTGCGTGTACCTCCATATCCTATACCTGCAAGAACTCCTGAGTTATCATTTACATCTAAATATGTTCCCGAATTAAATAAAGCAAAATCACCAAAATAATAATGATGGTTTGCAAAATCTGCCATGACTCCATTGCTTACAAGTTCTTGCGTGAACGAAATTTGTTTTGCGGGACCGTTTATGTAAAGTGTATTACCAGCCCGATCAAAACCAATATCTCCTAATTGTTGAATACCAGTAGAATCAGAAACAGACATTTGCGTAACACCAAATAATGAATTTATTATTGTTGTTCCTGTTCCAACATCAACAGTTAGTCCTGTTGAACCATTACCGAATTGAAGATTTGTTTGGTCAAAATAATTAAAGACTTGATTTCCACTACCATCGTAACCAACGCGATTGTTCGTGTCCAAAGAAACGACTGAACTGTTATCGATGATGTAACTTCCAATATGCAAATTTTGATTGACATTTGTATTTCCACTTCCAAGAGTAATACCACTTCCTGAACCTGTGCCGTCTTGAAGATTCACTCCACCACCAGAAACAAAAGCAAGTTCTTGACCTCCAACACCATCAATAACAAAATTGCCACTTCCGTCATAACGAATTTGGCTTCCACCGATACCTATATTGATTAATGCACCATTGCCGAATAGACCATAGCCTGAGATAGAAAGGGTACCGCTTCCATCGTAAATAAAATTAGAGTTTCCACCAAAGGCTCCAGCGTTATTGTATTGAACACTATTTACCGGAGAGGCCGGTCCTCCTCCAGAACCAGTATTTGAAATCGTAATAGTGGTACCACTGGGAGTAATCGTAATACCAGATCCAGCAACAATCGAAAGAGCACCAAGAAGACCATTCAGACTGGTTACTCCTGATGAACCACTTCCTGAATTTGTATTCGTTCTTGCCATAGTTTTTACTGATTGTTTGTTAGAGTAGCTTTGACATTAACTGTATTTACGCTTCGGTGTACAGCGAACCAAGTGATGAGATTTGTATTTAATTCGACTAACTTTGCTGATGAAGAAACAACGACTCCAGCTGTTCCGTCGTAATATGTATTTTGAACAGAATAGTCAGCTGTAACTATTGGTACGAAAAAATTATTTATCGTAACACTTGCTGTAAAATTCGGTGGAGTTTCTTGGTTGGAACCATAAACAATAACAGTTCCCGTTCCATCGACAGCTAAAAGAATATTTCGAAAATCTCCAGAAAACAAAGCTGTTGTGCCATCAGGATTTATTGCAAATCCACTTACTGAATCGAAAGCAAGGGGTTTTCCATCATTTATGTATTTTACATCTTTATTCATGGTATTTTTTTTAAAATTGCTGATAATTAGTGCTTATTTCTCCCCTCATTCTAGTCGGAGAATAAGAGGAGTAAAAGAACTAAGCAACAGTAAATGCGATAAACACATTTGCATTACCAGCTGAACTTGAAACAATCGTAAGAGTATTTCCAGCTGTAACAGTTGTGTTTGCCAAAGAGGCTGCACCAACCATCGCCCCAGAAACTGTACCCTTAGCAATTGTACAAACAGTACCAGCAGTATCAGCAACTGTAATCGTACCAGCTGTTGTATCTTCGGAAACAAGATAAACACCAGTGATTGTACAAGTAAATGGAACAGTAGCTGCAATAACATTCACAGGAGTTGTTCCATTGGTTCCTTTTGCAACCATGAAATATCCAACACCAGTAACCATTTTTGCACCTGTAACTTTCAAAGCACCAATTGTTGCAACAGCAGAGCCGGGGCCAGTAGCTGTAACATCGCCAGTGAGTGCTGTAATCCCAACTGTTCCCGCATCAACAAGAGTCCATGCTGGAGAAGCAGTTGTGCCTGTCATTTGGTAGACAGTTCCATCAATAATATTTTGAACAATTGCACCGGGAAGCCAGTGGTTAGCAACTGTTGCCGGAGCTCCAGTTGTTACCTTAAGAGCATTGATTGCAAGACCAGCAAGTGTTTTGTTGTCAGCATCTGCATAGCCTACATCAGCGAGGGTTGAATCCCATTTGACCACGGTATCGTATTGAACTTCTGCCATATATTTTTTGTTTGTGGGCTTAGGGATTAGTTGCTAGGGAAAAACCTTAGCAGCTAATCATTAAGCCCACAAAAGTGGGGCTTAATGATAATGGTTAGCTTGCGAATGAAGCAACGATTCCACGACCTGAAGTAATAGCGTGACCGTAGCGTGCGCGAGCGCCGAATGTGTAGTCATCGT
The DNA here is from genome assembly GCA_903927975.1 of uncultured Bacteroidota bacterium. Classification (GTDB taxonomy): domain Bacteria; phylum Bacteroidota; class Bacteroidia; order Chitinophagales; family Chitinophagaceae; genus Puia. The sequence continues at coordinate 15,538 of CAIYPC010000340.1, forward strand.
TATATGGATCTACACCATTGTTAGAACCTGCAGCAGCTGGGTTCATGTGTGGAGCTTCCCAGATAGTTTCATGAGATTGAAGGCGATTAATACCCTTCAATGCAGCCAAGAACCACCACTTTGACTTAGTAGAATCAGTAGCACCTGTTGCTGTTGTAGCAACGCGTGAGAGTTGCATAAGTTCATATTTTTGTTCAAATGTGTTAACAACTCCTGGGTTAGCTTGTGTAACCAAAGTTGTTGAACGGAGAATTTGAGCAGCAACACGACATGTATTTGGGTCCTGACGAAGAGTGATCAAGTGAGAAGGATCCATAACAACTGGAAGACCAAAGTTATCCAAAATGTCTGTAACGAACAACTGTTCTCCAGATTCAAGAGCTGTAACTGAAAGCGCTGGACTTGCAGGAACGAGGTTTGAGAATGTTGTTGTAGTAAATGCGAGTGGGTGAACAGCTGAGATCAAAGCGAGTCCGTCTCCACAAGTAACATCAACAACGCGTCCATCCATATTTACATATGAAGTTGCATTAGAGAATGTCAAACGGTGCTGACGGTCCAATTCCATACGAGAAGGAACTGAAGTAACGAAGCGTTGAATTGCTTTTGAAAGTTCGAAACGTTTCGCAACACGCATTTCGTAAGAAATGTTGAGCTGAGCTCCGTAACGGAAAGCGTAAACAGATTTTGTGTAACCAACTCCGAATGCAAGACGTGAAGCATCGACACCTTGTGCCTTATCATGCGCGTATTGATTCATGTCTTGTTCATCGTAACGCTTAACAGTTTCTGCGTATTCACCAACGTTTTCGGACATGAAAAGCATTGCAGATTCCTCTTTGTAAACTTGAAGGAATTCTTGGTATATCTTCTCAATGTTATCAGAGTAACCTCCGAAGGTGATCGAGTTTAGATATGTATTATCGACTTGTGTGTATGGTGTAGTCATGGAAATAATGATTAATTATTAAATAGTAAGAGCAATAACTCCTTCGATCAAAGAAGCATTGATGAATTTTGTAACGAAAATTTCAGTCCCAGCGGCAGAAACAATAACTGAACCTGAATTTGCTGGATCAATATCAACGTATGTACCTTCAAGAGCCTGTGTTGCAGTTCCTGAAGAAACCGGGATTGTGAGGTAATCCAAAATCTTTACTGGAGTTGAAATATTGATTGGTTGTGAGGTTGTGTAACTTGATTCAGTTGATTGAACCTGTTGGTTAGAAACACCGAAAATCTTTTTGTTGATTGTTGCGGCTGTTGCTGTTGCTGTTGCTCCCGAAGTACCACCAGTAAGAAGGTGTGTTGCATCAAAAGTTCCAGTAACACTCTTAAGAGCAAGACCTGTTACAGTACCACCGATAGCGACAACGACACCAGTAGCACCTGAAGTTGCTTGCGATACAGTTTCACCAAGAACAAAAGTTCCAGTATAAGCACCCGTAAGAACAGTTGTTGAAAGGACGTATGGAAGAAAATGTCCAAGACCGTCTGGAGTCAAAAAGTCACCAACGTTGTAAACAACAGAAGGGGCTGACATTTGTTGAGCTCCATTATCACGATTATTTTTGAATTGAGCCATAATGTATGAAGGTTATTTAATAAGAAGCACAAAAAAACACACTCATTGTGTGATCTTCGGGACCCTTTTTTCGCGAGGCGCTGTTAACGCAGTGGGGTTAGCTCTCTTTTTCCCGATTTGAGATTATTTCGAAGCTCCTCCGAGCTCAAGGTTGTACTAACACTCTTCAAATCTAATATCATTATACAATGGTTTTTAAAATACCAACAAAATTAAACTGTTGATAACTTTTTATGTGGACAAGTACCATAAATTTGTTTTGCCATATTGCAGTTATGACATAAAACTTGAAGAGAGTCAGGATAATTATTTTTTAATATCCAACGATAAAAAGAATGAAGATTTCTTAATTCTTTCCTTTGTTTATTGCCATCATTGTTTACATGATCAATACATAAAAATTCTATACCAACAACATCGCAACAAGAACATTTAAATGTTCCGTGTGTGTAAAATTCCAATATTTTTACCCTATTTTTCTTGATTCGATCTGAAACTTGTTTTTTAATTATTTCTTTATTTTTCGAATAATAATTACGAGCATATTCAAGATTTGTATTATTTTTATTCATTATAAGAGACACCATAAATGATGTCTCCTAAATAACCAAAAATTATTCTTTATTTTCTGGAACAGCAACTTCCTCTGTGGATAACTCCTTGCGGGGAATGAAATAATCTGCATCATTATTTCCTTGTGAATCGCGGACTTTTTTAAGAGCAAGCATTATATCACCAAGAGTCGCACAGTCCTTGGCATATGTATTTGTTGCTGGAGATTTTGCACCAATCGTTCGAGAGAGAAGTTCATTGGTGTTCTGTCGAAGTGTTCCATTGATGAATTCTTTAAGAGCCTCAAGGCCAGCAATAACTTTTTCAATTCCGTATGTAGCGTAATCAGCAGGAATATCTGTTGTCGCCATGAGAGCCATTGTATGAATTCCAAAGTCAGTAGTTTTTTCAACAATACTTTTTGTAAACTCAGCAGACTTTGTTTCATCGTTCATTTCGTAAACGAAAATGTCAAAATTATCGATGAAATTTTTTAGAACAACTTTTGCTAATTCGACACTTGTCTTTTCAATGGGAGCGTTAAAATCATGTTCTTTTTTTTCTGACATATATTTTTAGGCAAGGAAATCACTGATAAATGGTTGAGGTTTCGAAAATCCCTCAAGTTCAACCCAAAACACACGCTCTTCAGTTCGAACTTCGGCAAGCACTTTTGGACGTTCGATTGGTTTTCCTTTGTCGTCAACTTCACCTGCATATTCAGCATTTGATCCGAGATAACCGTAATTTTTAATACTAGGTTTTTTGTCGATTTTGGAAACCTTAGCCTTGTAGAATTCGCGATCGTTCATGTAATCAAGTAGAAGAAATTCCTTTTCTTCCATTTCACTCTTTTCATCTTGCTGAAGAAGGAGCGTAACAAATGGTTCCTTAAGAAGTCCTCGACTTGGATCTGCCTTGTAAGTCAGCCACTTTGGAGTTTTCTTCATTGGATCAGTCTGGAGATTTTTAAATCCCATAACATATTTTCCATGCATTCGTTTAACATTAACTGTCTCAATTGCTTGAGGATCACGAGTGTTATACATTGAGATCGCATCCGGAACACGGTTATTTTCTCCGCGAGCTTCTGCAATCAATGCTTGAATCACTTCCATCTGCTCAGCAGAAAAAGATGGTTTCTTTTTTGATGTTTCAGTTGGAATAGTAGGATCGTTTTTATTTTCATCTGTCATAGATTACTTCTTGTCTTCCTTAGTTTTTAAAAAGTCATCCATTCCAGGAAGAGCTCCTCGGAATGTTGAATGTTCAGTTGCGTCGACATCCTTTTTCTTATTGAAGTTTGGAGCGAAACCACCGCCAAAAGACATACCATTCAAATTCGGTGTATGGTTAAGACCAGCCATGTTTGCTGCCATTTCTGCTTTCTTAAGAAAATCAGCCTCATCTTTTGTGTCCATGTTTATCATTCCCCATGCATCTTCAAGTTTCTTTGTGAGTTCTGCATCTTGACCAACAACAGAAGAGATTGCCATCTTTTTCAAGCCTTCAAGACGACGCGCTTCACTAGCCGCGACTGTCGTTGCTGCTTCAGTTGCAATTCTTTTTGCTTCTGCAATTTCTGCTGCATTCTTATTTTTTTCTGCTTCTTTTTCCAATTCAGTCGCTGTTTTTCCCTGTTGAAACTCATTGAGTTTTGTTTTCAAATGAGCTTCGTTCTCAGCAATTTTTGCATCAGCCGCGGCTTGGATTGCAGCTTTTTGGGAAGCAACTTCCTCAGCTGTATACACTTCTGTTTCAACCCCAGTCTCGGGATCTAAAACTTTTATTGGCATAATATTTTTCAAATTAATTATAAAAATCCTTAAAATTTTTGGTCCGACCACCAAAAGTTTTAATCCTAAATATGTTCAACTTCCGGAATGACACTGAATTTATTGAATTCTTGTTTGGGTGGCTGAGTGGTTTCCTTGATATGCATATTCGCCAACTTTTCAATGTCATCCTTTATAAAAGCCATTCCATTAATGTTCATCGATCCAGCAATGTCTTGGATTCCATTTCCTGATTCATGAATTGTTTTAATGGCTTGGTTATTTATGTGGTATTTAATCCTATCCATTAAAAATGGATCCTTGAACAAATCAAAAAACTTTTTCAAATACAACGCGCGGTCAACTGGATTCATTTTTACCATGGGATCATCCCGGTAAAACATATCTGCAGGAATCACCGCAAGGTTTTCCCTCAGAAGTTCTCGGACCGCACGTTCCGGTTCAATTGGCTTTTCAATCACAAATTTCTTTTTACTTAGCATTCGCCAAAATTGGGTTAGCATTGTTTAGCATTGGATTCCTTGGCAAGACAGGTGCACTCGCTTTGCCTTTCGGAGCGACTGCCTGTCCGTTGGGGCCGACTACCCCTGCAGGATTATTTGGATCGACTCCCGGCTGTGCCGGTGCATTCTTAAGAAAGAGTTTGTCTGCTTCGAAACCTGAATTTTGACTAATGATTTTATCGAGATAATCATAGTTCAAGTTTGGAATTGTTCCGCCTCTCAAGTTTGCGTACTCTGTGAGGACATTGAACAAGACAGCAAGGAGTGATTGATTTGTTCCTTCGGGTTCTGCGACGACATCGATATACATCTTATCACGCAAATTCTCAACGAGGTTTTTCAAAAAGTCTGGACGTACATATAACTTTTTGACTCCAGGAGAGTTTTTTTCTTCATCGAGAACACTTTGTGAACCTTTGAGTCCGGCACGTTTTTTATTGTCATCAACGAAGGTTACTTGGATTTTTGATTTTGTTCCGTCTGAATTAATCGAATCCATCATGAAATCAGAATAAGCTTCCTCTAATTTTTCTGTCTCAGCATTATACTGTGAAGATTTTTCTGTGATGTATTGAATGTCATTGAAAAGTTTCTGCCAATAGATCTGCTTAAGAAAAGCAATCGCGTTATCTATCGAGAGTCCGAGTTTTTTGAGATCTTGTTTCTTCTGGTCAACGTACTGAGTTGCAGTAACATTGGGACTATCATTTCCACCTTCGATTGCATCGCTCACTGAAGAATCAGCAACTGACTCCATGACCAATTTGTAGAAATTGAAATCGCTCGCAGTGATACCAGCATTTGGTGTGAGGATAGAAAGTTCGTCTTTATCAATGTCTGGAGTGATGATTCCCGGATCCCAGATATTTGCTGGAAGAACTTTTGTTGAATTGTTTCCAACTGGTGGTTTTGCAGCTTGGCGCATCTTGTACACCATCAAGCGCATGAGTTCGTTCATGGTTTCTTCCTTCACTTCAGTCTTTGATGGAACAGATTTTCCGTATGCAAAAAATGGAATAGGTTCATTGTCACCTTTGATGATTGAATATTGTCCAGATGGCGAATCCTCTGTAAGAGGGTAGCCAGTGACGATTCCACCTTCTTCTTGGATAGGAAGCATCATGGTGCTGTTCACTAAAATATTTTGTTCATTTCTGCATTCTGATTCATACCAAATAACTTCCATGTATTTATCTTTTGGAAGTTGAAGGAAATAGTCACCCCAGATACCATTAACATTTTGTGGAATGATGTATTGAGAATATTTAGGAACTTGATCCCATCGTGGAAAATCTTTAAAGTACTGTGAGACTGTTTCATATGGAACATGCATCACGATAAAAACGTGATCTTGTTTGTGTAGATCTTTTTCCAAAAGGTTTGGGAAAAATACACATGTGTTTGGAATGAGTTCTGATGTGCACCCTACTTTCGTTTTTTCAACAACAGTTTTCCACTTGCGTTTGTATGCAGGAATATTTTTGTTGTTTATACCAAGCGGAACTTTTTTTGCATAAAACTTTTCACTGTAAGGACGTTCCTTTACGAAGACATTTCCTTGTCCGATATTCACGCGGAAAAAGTCAGACGCCTTGTCGTAGAAATCATCTTCCATGAGAATCTTGCGGAGACGTGCTGTAAGTACGAGTCCCGCATCGTATAGTTCTGTGTCGTCTTTGTCGTAGATACAAACCTTCGGTTGAAAGTTCATGTCGTTGATGATCTGAAGAATCGTATTATCTTTCTCGTGTGTGATCCCAGAAACGATGCGAGAGTCACTCGCATTTCTTCGTGGTGGATTGTACGCCATATCTTGCTGGCGGTTGATCAAGTAGTACTCGGAGTATGTTTTGTCGTCGAGCTCCATGTGCGATTGTTCGCGCAATTGAAAATCCATCGTGAGCATATTCAAAAGATTAGAACGATACTTAGCTTCAGCAGGAGTATAGTCCGGTGCTTTTGTACCCCTTAATTGTTCATCGTATAAAGTTTTAGGATCGCCGTTAGTTTTCATATTTAATTATTTTTGAACCTTTACTACAATTACAGGAAATACATAATGGTTGAATATTTTCAATATTATTCGATCCTCCTTTAATAAGAGGAATAATATGATCATCAGTTAATTTTATTGTTGGCTCACTTTTTTTACAATTTGCACACATCCAATTATATTGTGCTTTTAAATTTTCCCATTCACCTAAAGTATGTGAACCGATTGCATTTTTATTTCGAGCAACTCTTTCTAAGCATTTAAATCTATAATATTTTTTTTTATTCTCACCAACGGTAATACCTCCTTTCCATTGATAATTTTTACTACCCATCTTTTTTCCAGTTTTTATTTTTGAAATTTTTTCTTTTGTAATTTTTGAATGTTTTTTACC
>CAIYPC010000341.1 GCA_903927975.1 uncultured Bacteroidota bacterium
AACTTCGCGCCCTATGACACAAGAAAAATTAAATGATATGAAGCCCCGGCTTGCTGGGCTGAGGAGGTTTCTTTGACGTCGCTAACCGACAGCATAAAATAGAAGAAGAAAAACAACTCTCACTTTCTGCGGGTTTCTGGAACGATAATAAACGTGCGACAGAAATCCTCAAAAACATCAAACAGAACGAATATTGGGTGAAATTATATTCGCAGTCGGAAATGGCTGTGGAGGATTTTGCTGTGCTGTTCGATTTCTGGAAAAGCGGCGACGCGACCGAGGAAGAAACGAAAGAAGCTTACGAAAAAGCATTGCAATTTCTGGAAGAAGCAGAATTCAAAAGCACATTGAACCAACCTGAAGATGAACTGCCTGCGGTGTTGCAAATCAATAGCGGCGCGGGCGGAACGGAGAGTCAGGATTGGGCAGAGATGCTTGCGAGAATGTATCGCATGTATGGGCAAAAGCACGACTGGAACATGACGCAACTCGATTGGCAGGATGGTGACGGTGCGGGAATTAAAACTTGCACATTGCAATTTGACGGACCGTTTGCTTATGGATTTTTAAAAGCGGAAAGCGGCGTTCATCGTTTGGTGCGCATCAGTCCTTTTGATAGCAATGCGAGAAGGCACACATCTTTCGCCAGCGTTTATGTATACCCGTTAATTGATGACACGATTGAAATTGAAGTGAACCCCGCAGATATTGAATGGGCATTTTTTAGAAGCGGCGGTGCCGGCGGACAAAACGTGAACAAGGTAGAAACCGCTGTGCGCCTCACTCATAAGCCAAGCGGCATTATCGTTGAATGTCAACAGGCACGCACACAAGGCGAGAACAGAGAGAAGGCAATGGCGATGTTGAAGAGCCGTTTGTATGAAGAAGAAATGCGCAAGCGCGATGAAATAAAAAATGCAAACAACGCCAACAAGAAAAAAATTGAGTGGGGATCACAGATACGAAGCTATGTTTTTCATCCATATAAAATGATCAAAGACCATCGTACCGATTTTGAGGTAGGCAATATTCAGCCGGTGATGGATGGCGAACTGGATGGGTTTATAAAAGCATATCTGATGAACGAGAAAGAGATGAGTAATTAGTGGAGAATTGATAATGGAGAATGAGCTTACGAGTTCGAAAAAGTGTTTATGCCAAAAATCATTCTGTTTTGCAATCTTGTTATCTTTAAGAACAAATTGTATTAATGAAAATTTGCAAAATAAATATTATAGGATTTAATCAATTTCAGAATATTGAATTAGATTTTACAAATCCTGAAACTGGAGAATGTGTTGATAAAATCTGTTTCATTGGCAGAAATGGCACAGGCAAAAGCACTCTGCTTCATCTGATTAAATCAGTATATGATATGATTTCGCAAGGACGAAGAATTGATTATACTTTCTTCCCTGTGGATCATTTAATTAATTTTGAATTTAAAAATGACAATGATTTCTATTATTACATCTTTTCAAATGCCCAATTTTTTTTATATAGATTCAAAGTCAACGAAAATAGTTTTTTAAGAAAGAGCATAAATAAGATCAATTCCAAGACAGACATTTATAACTTTTTAGAAGACCTAAAGAAAAGATTTAAACAAAACGCAGATGAACTTCGGGATATTATTAAATCCAACTCTATTTTCATTTATTCTCCTCCTGAAAGCAAGCAAAATTCTTATTTAGTTACTTCAGATGTGCCCTAGGCCAATGTCGCAGACGCACTAAAGTTATTCGATGATTTTCCAACATTTCATCAAGTATCGCATGAAAATTTAGATGAGTTTTGGAAGGTTCTCATTTTTCTTATAAAAAAGAGAGAAGACGAAAGAAATAGATTTGAAAATTCACCCGAGAATATTATAAAAACAAAAATCGTACTTGTAGAAGAGTTCAATAAAGCTCATCCACAAATACTGCAAGAAGTAGCCAAAATATGGAACAAGATTTTGCAAAAGAGCAATTTATATTTCGATTATGAAAACGTTCAAAGCCCGGTACAGTTAACAGATAACCTACATGCGTATATAAAATTAAAGCAAACGGATAGAATCATCCCTTATAATCAAATTAGCACTGGTATCCGCAACTTCATTTTCCGTCTAGGTCATATTTATTCCCTTTATTTCAACAGGCAAATTGACCGAGGTTTTCTTTTGGTAGATGAACCTGAAAATAGTTTATTTCCTGATTTTCTTTTTGATTTAGTAGAAACATATCAAGAAATAATTATTGATAAAAATGGGAATAATAACACTCAAATGTTTTTTGCTACGCACAATCCAATAATAGCAGCTCAGTTCCAACCTTATGAGCGCATCATTTTAGATTGGCAAGAGGATGGAACTGTTACTGCAAAAAAAGGAGTTTCACCAATTGGTGACGATCCGAATGACGTATTAAGCAACGATTTTGAATTGA
>CAIYPC010000342.1 GCA_903927975.1 uncultured Bacteroidota bacterium
ATAGAGAATTGCTGAAGCAAGATGTTTATGCAGATGCGGTTCGTGCAGTGATTGAAGAAGTTGATAAAGGCCGCTTGCGCACGGCATCTCCCAGCAAAGATGGTTGGCAGGTAAATGAATGGGTGAAGCAGGCTATACTCATGTATTTTTCTATCCAACAAATGCAGACATGGGATGTTGCACCTTTTGAATTTTATGATAAGATGCTGTTGAAAAAAAATTATAAAGATCTTGGTGTGCGTGCAGTGCCCCATGCTGTTGCACGCTATGGTGCTTATGTTGGCAAGAACGTGGTACTGATGCCCAGCTATGTAAATATCGGCGCTTATGTTGATGAAGGAACGATGGTTGATACATGGGCAACAGTGGGCAGTTGTGCGCAAATTGGGAAAGGCGTTCATCTGAGCGGCGGCGTTGGAGTTGGTGGCGTATTAGAGCCATTGCAGGCATCTCCTGTTATTATTGAAGATGGATGTTTTATCGGTTCACGTTGCATTGTGGTGGAAGGAGTAATTGTTGAAAAGGAGGCAGTGCTAGGCGCGAATGTTGTGCTTACTCAATCGACAAAAATTATTGACGTAAGTGGAAGTGAGCCGAAAGAATATAAAGGACGGGTGCCAGCAAGAAGCGTAGTGATTCCAGGATCGTATATGAAAAAATTTCCTGCCGGAGAATATAATGTAAGCTGTGCATTGATAATAGGACAGCGCAAACCAAGCACAGATCTAAAAACAAGTTTGAATGATGCGTTGAGAGATTTTAATGTGAGCGCATAGGTGAATTGTGAATGGTCAATAATGAATGAACCCGGATTTGCATCTCATAGTTGTCTGTTGATTCTTGTATCTTGATTCTTGAATCTTGTTACTTGTATTTTTTGATTTTTCATTTACATTTGCACTCCCATTAGCTGCCCAAGTGGCGAAATTGGTAGACGCACTGTGTTCAGGTCGCAGCGTTCGAAAGGATGTGCTGGTTCGAATCCAGTCTTGGGCACTTGACTGGACAAATCGAATTTTTTTTCTTTTTGTCCAGTTTCTTTTTCTCCGAAACCGTTGCCCATACTGTATATCAGCTCAACTGCTTCATTGAGCCGCGCGGTTCGATATTGAAATCCATCAAAAACAATCTTTTCAGGATAAATCGAACCGATGATGCTGCGTTTCTTTTTTACATCACCTTCCTCATATAGTTTGTCAAGCCGTGATATTGCAGCTAAAGCTTTATCCAAAAGCGGTTCTATGCTCGATTTGTTTTTAGAAGCCTCAATCAGATTCGCTTCAATCGCGTTGATCTTCCTTTCGCTTTCAACTTTTATAGTCCGGTAATCAGTCGGTTCTATTTCATCATTTAATAGCATCCTCCTCGCTTTTACAATATCATTGTTAGCCACGTTCAATTGATCATTAAGGATTTTTATATCATCTCTATATGTTTTTGTCCTGGCCCTATATGCAGAATTCAATACCAGTTTGAACGATTCTGCCATGCCATCGCAAGGGACAAATTTTTTTATCTCTCTTGAAAAGAGGGCATTGGC
>CAIYPC010000343.1 GCA_903927975.1 uncultured Bacteroidota bacterium
AAGCAAATACAAAACAGAGCCCTACACGAAACTTTACATTGGTCTGGACTATGCTATCCTGAGAAAACCTTTTCTTGAGCCTATTAATGCAAGTGGAATAAAAAATGATAATATATTTATCAGCTTAGGCGGTTCAGATTATTTTAAGATTACTATCAAGTTGGTTAATTTTTTAATGGGCATGCGGGAATTCAACACCTTTCATATTATGTGCTCATCCTCTTTTCCGGAAGATATGATGAATGAATTGCTCTCTTTAAGTAAAGGCTCACAGAAGGTAAAAATATATCAAAATTTAGGTGCTCCTGAAATTGTCAATATAATGGATTCTTGCAAATATGCATTTGTTTCGGCAAGCACGGTTTTAATAGAAGCATACTCGAGGGGGTTAATCTGTTTTACTGGTTATTATACGAACAATCAATTGTTTATTTATAACGGATTTATAAAAGAAAATAAAGCTATTGGATTGGGAGATTTGAAGTGTTTGAACTCAGTGTCTATAAAGCAAGTTTTAACGCAAGCAACTAATGTTCAAACCTATACTGATGTACATGATTCAAAAAAAAATCTGGAGCATATCTTTAAATTAGTGGCAATTAAATCTAATCAATTGACTGCTTCATGAAAATTGGGGTGTTGGCATCGGGAGATCTTGGAGGAATATGTTTGGAGGCATGCAAAGAATTGCTTAAACCGTCATTTATTGCAACTGATTCTGCTTCCATAAAAGTGATCCAATTTAGCGAGAACCATAAGATTCCTCTTTTTAAAGGCAACCCAAGAAATAGGAGCCTCAGCATTTTTCTTGGCGAAGAATTTTACGATCTTTTTTTGTCAATTAATTATCTATTTCTTTTGGAAGAAGACGTAATAAATAAAGCAAAATATCCGATAAATTTTCATGGAAGCTTATTGCCAAGGTATAGAGGACGCACGCCTCATGTTTGGTCAATAATTAACAACGAAAAAATAACTGGGGTTACAGCACACATTATCGATAACGGGTGTGATACAGGTCCCATAGTTCTACAGCATATCATTGATATTTCAGAGCATGATACGGGGGCAGATATTTTGGCAAAATATGAAAGTGTTTACCCTAAAATGATTTCACGAGTTTTAGAGCAATTTAGAAATAATGATTTACGATTGATCGAACAAGATAATAGCAAAGCCACATATTATAGTAAAAGAACTCCTGAGGATGGAAATATTAATTGGAGTTGGCAAAAAGAAAGGATTAGGAATTGGGTAAGAGCACAAGCCAATCCATACCCTGGTGCGTTTTGCTGGCTTGATGGAAAAAAAATAATTATTGATCAAGTTGCTTTTTCAGATTTGGGATACAAAGATTCTGATCCAAATGGATTGATTTTATCTGTAGAACCTACTGTGATAGTTAAAACACCCAATGGCGCTATAGAGCTTCGAAACATCAGAGAAGAAAAATATCAATTTTCTAAAGGAAAAATATTTCAATGATAACTATTGATAATTTTCAGATTTCAGAAAATGGCAGCACATTTATCGTTGCAGAACTTTCAGCCAATCATCAGCAGAATAAACAAATTGCAATTGATACAATTATTGCGGCGAAAAAAGCAGGCGCTGATGCAATAAAATTACAAACATATAATCCGGATACCTTAACTATTGATTGTGACAATGAGTTTTTTAGAATTGATCATGGAACTCTATGGGATGGTAAAACACTGTACAATCTATATAAAGAAGCGTTTACTCCATGGGAATGGCATGAAGAATTATTTGCAATAGCAAAAGAAAATGGATTGGTTTATTTCAGTACACCCTTTGATAAAACTGCAGTCGACTTTTTGGAAACATTAAATGTACCTGCTTACAAAATTGCTTCTTTTGAAATTCAGGACATTCCTTTGATCAGGTATGTCGCTTCGAAAGGCAAACCTATAATCATGAGTACGGGAATTGCAACTCGGGAGGATATACAATTGGCAGTTGATACTTGTAGAGAGATCGGGAACTCAG
>CAIYPC010000344.1 GCA_903927975.1 uncultured Bacteroidota bacterium
ATCATCTTTTTCGATGACCTTTAAATCGCCAATTTCATTTTGTGAAAAATTTTCTTTCGGAGGAATAACAACACCGTTTCCATTTTTTAAAGAATTTCCTTTCCCATTTGTATTGAAAGATTCATCAACAAAAAGCTTTGGGCCATCTTCTTCCTCATCTTCCAAAGGCTCAATATCCGGGATTTGTTTTTCTTTTCTTTTGATATCCGGCACTTTGAAAACAGGGTTGAACCTCCATATAACAAAAGCCAATCCCGCAACCAATAACACCGCTGCAGTTCCAAACCAGCCGATATTTTTAACCAGCCAATCGCTGATCATTGTTCCAAATGCACCACCCCATGGAAATGCATTTCCCTTTGCAATGAAAGCAAGTACAACACTGAAAAATAATAAACCTGCCAGCACGTAGCGAAAATTTCTACCGACAGAAAATAATTTTTTCTTGAAAAGCAAATTTGCGCCGATGATAAAAAAGAAACTGCAGAAAAAATAAGAAGCCAGACCAAATCCATCAAAGAAAAAACGATGAGAGACATAAGCCCCAAAATTGCCGAGCCAATTTTCAGCCTTGATTTTAATTGACGAGGACAAAGCGGAGGCTCCTTCCTTTGCCAAGGCATAATCTGCTTTCCATGTAAAAAGAAAGGAAGTAAAAGCAACGAAAAGGAACAACGCAATCAATATACAAACGGCACCAATAATTTTATGGGTGCGCTCATCTTTTGCAACCTGTTTGAGTGTTACTTTTTCTTGTTTTTCGGGCTTGAATTTGGCACTTTCAGCAGATTTATTCTTTTTAGCTTTTTTCGGGTTCGCCATGCCTGCAAAGATAAGCAACGCAAATGAATGGAATAGTGAATGGAATTGATAATAATTTGTAATTTGCCGCCCCATAACCTTATTCTAGAAGCTATGAAAAAAGCAAATTCTACACCCTGTCCGGTAGTTTACAGAAAAACTATTCAAGCTGCATGCTTTCTGTTCTGCTTTATATCTTATCTCTCTGTGCATGCCCAAAAAAATGTTAGCTATCTCGATATTTCTAAAATTCAATTTTCAGTTTCTTTGGAAGACAGCAATCTTTTTGCGTTTTCAGATTCTGTTATTTCGGATAGCACCATTTCGAGCCTAAAATTTAACAGCAACTTTTCTTCACCAACGACAGAAAAAAATATTTACATAAAACTTTCGCTCAGCAATAGTTCTGATTCTTTGCAAGAAATATATTTCTCACCAGGATTTTATTTTACTGATATAAAAATATTTAAATTAAATCCTGATAAATCTCAGAATAGTTTGTTGACACTAATAAAAAATGAAGCTGGTATAAATTTGAACGCGGGCTTTATTCTTTTAATGCTTCACCCAACAGAAAGAGCCGATTTTTTCTTAGACGCAGCACAATTGAAATCATACGCGGTATTCATTTCACCGCAAATCATCAACAAGAATTTTATTGAACGTTATAAAAACAATCTCTCTAATAAACCAATTAATCTGATTACTAATGTAGTCTCCGGTATTCTGTTGATGATGATATTTTATTCTCTAAGTGTATATTTTCAAAATTTCAAACCTGAATTTCTTTATTGTTCAGCCTATGCATTTTTTATGGGGCTTTTGATATTTCTAAAATCATATTTATACAACACTACAACGATTGCTAATTATTATTTTGAAGGCTATTTTGATTTTATGCTGGAAGCCTGTGGTTTTTTATTTTATATAGCGTTTATCAGAAAATTTTTGCAGACCGCAGAAAAGCATCCGGTCCTTGAAAAAACATTTAAGGCTTGTCAATGGGCAACAATCGGGCTTATCATCATTTTCTCAATTGCTTCATTTGTCAGCAATAGTTTTTTTGTTTCTAATATAATTGAAAGTCTTACCAAATTGATGCTTGTAGAACTGAGCATTTTCTTTATCATTTACGGTCTTTCAAAAAATGATAAGTTGATGAGCTATTTGACGATTGGACAAATAATGTTGATTGTATTTTCAATTCTATCTTTTGCGATAGCATCAACGGATATGGCTATCTTAAAAAAAATAAATTCAGTATTCAATGAACCAATACTCTATTACGAGACTGGTATGGTATTAGAAATGATTTTCTTTATAACAGGGTTAGCTTATAAAAACAATACTGATATTGCTGAACATGCCGAAGAAAGCGTGCAACTGAAGTTAGAAAATGAAAGAAAAGAATTTGAAAAACAAATTGCAGTGACAGAGGCAAAAAGCGATGAGCGCAACCGAATTTCTGCAGACATGCATGATGAATTGGGCTCAGGCATTACCGCGATCAGATTGATGAGCGAAATTGTGAAGCGCAAAATGATAGACCAGCCATTGCCGGAGATTGAAAAAATCTCTTATTCCGCGAACGAACTGCTTGATAAAATGAGTACTATTATCTGGACAATGAATACATCAAACGATTCTGCGGAAAGCTTAATAGCTTACACACGCGTTTATGCTGTTGAGTTTTTTGAAAGCACTCCAATTAATTGTCGGGTGAACATGCCTTCATCAATTCCTTCGATTGAAATAAATGGGGGAAAAAGAAGGAACATATTTCTTTCAGTCAAAGAATCTTTGAATAACATACTAAAACATTCTCGAGCTTGTAATGTAAACATTGGTATTGACATTGGCGAAAAACTAGTGATTGAAATTTCAGATGACGGCATTGGCATCAACACTGAAAAATTAAGAAGATTTGGAAATGGCATTTGTAATATCAAAAAAAGAATGGAAAGTATTGAAGGAGATTTTGAAATAAAAAATCATAACGGAACTATAGTTATTTTATCGCTGAAGTTGTGAGAGGAGCTATAAAAGATACGGGATGCAAAATACAAGATTCGGGATATGAAGAAGCTTACTCTTTTTTATTTGCAGCCAGAAACAACATTAGCCAGCCTGCAATAAAAAAAAGACCGCCGAATGGAGTTATTATACCCACATAATTATTAGCAGATGTATTTTCCATTATTCGAAGAACAGTAAGAGCATATAAAGAACCAGAAAATAAAATAATCCCGGCAATAAAGCAGTTGCCTGCCCAACGAATCCATTTGGTAGAAAATTTATCTGCTGCAATTCCAATCATCAATAAAGCCAGCGCATGATAAAATTGATATCGTACACCCGTTTCAAAAGTAGCAACTCCATCTGCGGGTAATATTGTTCTTAGCTTATGCGCCGCAAACGCACCAAGCGCTACCGATAATGCACCAAGCAACGCTGCGGTTGTTAGAAAAATTTTATTCATTGCTTAATATTTCAATCAGTGAATCTAAAGATGCTTTTTCTTCATCTACAATTACATCCGCCTGTTCATAATACATTCTTCTTTCACCCAATTTACGAACGATATAATTTTTTAATTCAGCATCGCCAATAGCTTTTATAAGCGG
>CAIYPC010000345.1 GCA_903927975.1 uncultured Bacteroidota bacterium
CGCCAACGCACTCATTCCAATGCCGCCAATGCCTATGAAATAGATGCCCCCAGCCCCTGAAGGAGAGTTTGGTTGCTCGCTGCTATTTTTTGTTTCTTCCATTTTCTTCTGAACTTCATTACTCCCTTTAGGGTTGGGGCATGAACTTTAATATTTCCCTCGCTATCACTTCATCTGCATTCGTCACTGCTAACTTTCCAATATTTTCTTTCAATTCATTTTGTCTTCTTTCATCTTTTGCAAGTGCAATAATGCTTGATACCAATTTTTCTTTTGCCTCACTATCTTTTATTAATATGCCTGCATTTTTATTTACCAATGTTTGCGCATTCACAGTTTGATGATCTTCCGCAGCAAATGGAAAAGGCACAAGCACAACAGGTTTTTTCACTACACATAATTCAGCAATCGACATTGCACCAGATCTTGAAATCACCATATCAGCAGCAGCAAAAGCATATTCCATTTTCGTTATAAAATCGTTCGTCCAAATATTTTTTCTTCCCGCTGCTGTTTGCTTGGCTTTATCTGCATAAGGTTTTCCCGTTTGCCAGATCAGTTGCAAATCATTTTTTTCAAACTCATCAATATTTCCATCAACTGCTTCATTAATATTTTTCGCTCCCAAACTTCCTCCGGTTGAAAGCACTGTTTTCTTTTCAGGATTCAATCCAAAAAATTTTATTCCTTCTTCGCGACTAATAGCATTGCTTACAATACTTGCCCGCACAGGGTTTCCGGTAATCATGATCTTTTCTGTCGGAAAAAATTTCTCCATTCCATCACTGGCTGTAAATATTTTCACAGCTTTCTTTCCTAATAAAATATTCGACTTGCCTGCAAACGAATTTGATTCGTGAATGAACGTGGGAATATTTTTTGCCTGCGCATATCTCAACACCGGAAAACTTGAATAACCACCAACACCAATTACTGCAGCAGGCTTAAAAGATTTTATAATCTTCTTCACCTGCAAAAAACTTTTTATCAGCTTGAATGGCAATCCAATATTTTTTATCAAAGAACTTCTGTTGAAACCTGCGATATCAATCCCTTCAATTTTATACCCTGCCTGCGGCACTTTTTCCATTTCCATTTTTCCTTTCGCACCAACAAATAATATTTCAATCGTCGGATCAATTTTTTTTAGTGCATTCGCAATTGCAATTGCCGGAAAAATATGACCACCTGTTCCGCCGCCCGCTATGATTATACCCCCTCGCCCCCTGAAGGGGGAATTTTGAACAGACTTATTATTGGCATCATCTTTTTCTTTCATTTTTCTAAATTGTTGCGACCGGTTCTTCCTCCCCTTTAGGGGTAAGGGGTTGACCTTCCAACTGCTCAACATTTCTTGCTACACTTAATAAAATTCCTATAGCCAAACAAGTGAATAGAAATGAACTACCGCCCATGCTCACCAATGGAAGTGTTACGCCTGTTACCGGAAACAGATTCACGTTCACTGCCATGTTCGCCAACGCTTGCACCATCAATGTGAAACTCAAACCGAGTGCGAGAAATGCACCGAATGCGAATGGGCATCTCTTATAAATCCTTATGCTGCGGAACAGGAACAATAAATAAATCCCTATTATTATCGCGCCACCAATCAATCCGTATTCTTCAATAATGATTGCATAAATGAAATCAGAGTAGGGATGAGGTAAAAAATTTCTTTGCTGACTATTGCCGGGACCGAGACCAATCCATCCGCCTTTTGCAATCGCAATTTTTGCTTGGTTCACCTGATAATCATTATCACTATTGCTTTCTTTCGTTCCATACATAAAACTTTCAACACGGTTGATCCACGTATCAACACGAACTAATAATCTTGAATGATTTTCTGTTTTTGGTTTTTCAACTACATCGCCATTTGACTTGTGGCGAATAACAGCAGCAAGTATTAAAATGATAACTGGTATCAACGCAACGCTAATCGTAAGCAATAAATGTTTTGCACTCACGCGACCAATGAACATCAGCATCATGCTGGTTGCACCAATCAATAATGCTGTTGATAAATTTGCTGGCGCGATTAGCATACAAACTATCCCAACCGGTATAATTAATGGGAGGAATCCTTTTTTGAAATCTTTGATTACATCTTGCTTTTTACTCAGCAATCTGCTCAAATACATGAATAGCGACAGTTTTGCAAGATCAGATGTCTGAATAGTCTGTTTAATAATTGGTAATTGAATCCATCTACTCCCTTCATTCAGGCTTACTCCAAAAAATAAAGTGTATACTAATAGAGGTATTGATACAAGAAATAATATCAATGC